>DATAMS010000033.1:0-4548 GCA_036260495.1 Thermoanaerobaculia bacterium | reverse complement strand
CGACATCGAGCCGAAGTGGTTCATCATCGACGCCGAAGGCAAAATCCTCGGGCGTCTTTCGACCGAGATCGCCCGGATCATTTCCGGCAAGAGCAAGCCGACCTACACGCCGTTTCTCGACACCGGTGATCACGTGATCATCATCAACGCCGAGAAGATCGTGCTGACCGGCAAAAAAGAAACCGACAAGATCTACCGTCATCACTCGCTCTATCCGGGCGGACTGAGCGAGCGCGCCGCGCGCTTCATCCGTGCGGAAAAGCCTGAGTCGATGATCGAGCGCGCCGTGCTGGGCATGCTGCCGCACAACAAGCTCGGACGGAAGATGATCAAGAAGCTCAAAGTCTATCGCGGGACCAATCACCCGCACGAAGCACAGAAACCCGAGCGGCTCGAAGTCGCTTGATCGTGGTTTGACAGTTCAGGGTTTGACAGTTCAGGAGGATTCTTTGGCACTGGTTGAATACTACGGAACGGGACGCCGCAAGACGTCAACCGCCCGCGTCCACCTCCGTCAGGGTAGCGGTGCGATCACGGTCAATCACCGCTCACTCGACGAGTACTTCGGCAACGACGTGCTGAAGATGATCATCAAGCAGCCTCTTTCGCTCACGGAGACCGGCGACAAGTTCGACATCGTCGTCACCGTCGACGGCGGCGGGCCGAGCGGCCAGGCGGGCGCGATCCGTCACGGCATCTCCCGCGCGCTGCAGATCTTCAACGTCGAGCTTCGGAAGCGCCTCAAGAAAGCGGGCCTGCTCACACGCGACCCGAGAATGAAAGAGCGCAAGAAGTACGGTCAGAAGGGCGCCCGCGCCCGCTTCCAGTTCTCCAAGCGCTAGTTCCGATGTTTCCGTTTTCCCCAGCTTGATTCTCGAAGACAGGAGCGTAGCTCGCTCCTGTCTTTTTTTTGACTCACGCAGTTCAACCAACGTCACTCGAGAAGGAGGGTTTGCTTGGCAGTCTCTATTACGATGAAAGAGCTTTTGGAAGCTGGCGTCCACTTCGGTCATCAGACCAAGCGCTGGAATCCGAAGATGAAGAAGTACATCTTCGGAAAGCGCAATGGGATCTACATCATTGACCTTCAGAAGACGCTCAAGCTCTTTAAGGAAGCTTCCGCGTTCATCTCGGACCTCGCGTCCCAGGGGAAACGCATTCTATTTGTCGGCACCAAGCGCCAGGCGCAGGATGCCATCCTCGAAGAGGCCAACCGCTGCGGCATGTTCTACGTGAACAACCGCTGGCTGGGCGGCACATTGACGAACTTCACCACCGTCCGGAAGTCGATCGAGCGCCTCAAGGAAATCGAGTCGGTCATCGGCGACACCGATAAAGAGATGTCGAAGAAGGAGCGCGCCGCACTCGACCGCGAGCGCGAGAAGCTCCTCAAGAATCTCATCGGAATCCGTGAGATGGACGGCCTTCCGGACGCGCTCTTCGTGATCGATCCGAAGAAGGAGTACATCGCCATCCAGGAAGCGAAGAAGCTCGGGATTCCGGTGGTTGCGATCGTCGATACGAATTGCGATCCGGAAGACATCGACTACGTCATTCCGGGGAACGATGACGCCATCCGCGCGATCCGTCTGTTCACGCAGAAGATCGCCGACGGCGTGCTCGAGGGCTACAACCTCGCCGACGAGAAGTTCATCGGTGTCGAAGACAAGGGCGAGATGGAGCCATCCGCTCCTGTCGTCCAGCCCGAACCAGTCGAAGCGATGAGCGCTCCGGCTGCTTCCTGATTCGCAAGACTACTTCCACTTGGAGCGCCGCCTGTCCGCATTGCGGCAGACGGCGCTCTTGTATCAAGGAGAAAAGCAAATGGCACAAGTAACCGCCGCAATGGTGAAGGAGCTGCGCGAGCAGACCGGAGCCGGGATGATGGATGTGAAGTCGGCGCTGACCGAGGCTGACGGAAACATGGAGCAGGCCACGATTCTGCTCCGCAAGAAAGGCCTGGCCGCCGCGGGCAAGAAAGCGGGACGCATCGCCGCCGAGGGGACGGTGACGGCGTTCGTCAGCGACAGCATCGGCGTCCTCGTCGAGGTCAACTGCGAAACCGATTTCGTCGGCCGCAATGAGAACTTCCGCAAATTCGCTGACGATGTCGCCAGCGTGATCGCCCGCAGCAAGGCAGACAGCGTCGAGGCTCTGAACGCCGAGCCGTGGCCTGGCGACGCCGAGGGGCAGACTGTTGGCGGAGTGACGCAGAGCAAGATCGCGTCGATCAAAGAGAACATCGCCATCCGCCGTTTCGTCCGCTACGAAGCCGCACCGAATGCGGTGTTCTCCGCGTACATCCACGCCGGCGGACGCATCGGCGTGCTCGTCGAGCTCGTCGCGAACAGTGGCGCGAAGAGCGCAAAGATGAATGAGGTTGCCAAGGATGTGGCGATGCACATTGCCGCGTTGGAGCCCCGCTTCGTCCGCCGCGAGGAAGTGACGCAGAAGGATCTCGACACCGAGCGCGAGATCGCACGCGACGCCGCGGCCAAATCGGGCAAGCCGGAGAACATCGTCGAGAAGATGGTCACCGGCAAGATGGATAAGTTCTACGGCGAGGCCTGCCTGCTCGAGCAACCCTACATCCGCAACGACAAGCAGACGGTGAACGAGTACCTGGCGTCGTCGGGCAAAGAGTCCGGCTGCGAGTACACGATCACCCGTTTCACCCGTTACAAGCTGGGCGAAGGCATCGAGAAAAAGAGCGATGACTTCGCCGCGGAAGTGGCGTCGTTCATGAAGTAGTCGCGCTCAACAAGTAATCAGTGATCCGAAAGCCGCCGGGAAACCGGCGGCGTTTTTGTTTTGCGCGCGTCGTAGATCCGCATCAGGGCCACGCCGTCGCGCGACCACTCCGCAACCGGTTGCAGTTGCCGCTCGGCGAAGCGCGTCACCTCATTCGCCATTTCTTCGCGGGTGATGAACATGATGAAGAGTGGCTGACGTTTCGAGCGGGCTACGAGATGTTGCAGCCGCTCGTAATCGTGCGGCGGCATGTCCGGCTCGTACCTCACGAGCTCGAGGTCGTGCCGCAACCGGAATGGAGCCACAAGCTCCACCGTCTGTCCGCCGATCGGGACGGCAATCGCGCTGTCCGGCGGCGCGTTGTGATCCACCGCAACCGCGTCACGGCGCACACGGTACCGGAGCATGCCCGTGGTATAAAGTGCGCCCGATGGCCGAGCACAGAACTCGTTACAAACGCGTCCTGCTCAAGCTCTCCGGTGAAGCACTCATGGGCGGCCGGCGCAATGGCATCGATCCCGAAACGCTCTCCAACATCGCCGACGAGATCGTGGCCGTCTGGCGCTCGGGTATCGAGATCGTCATCGTCATCGGCGGAGGCAACATCTTCCGCGGCGTCAGCGGTGCAACGCAGGGCATCGACCGTGTCGCCGGCGATCACATGGGGATGCTGGCCACGGTCATCAACGCCATCGCCATGCAGGACGCGCTGGAGCGGCGCGGCGCCCAAACGCGCGTGACCTCGGCGATCACGATGGCCGAGGTTGCCGAGCCGTTCATCCGCCGCCGCGCCATCCGGCATCTCGAGAAGACCCGCATCGTCATCTGCGCCGCCGGTACCGGCAATCCATTCTTCACCACCGACTCCGCGGCCGCTCTTCGCGCCTCCGAACTGAAATGCGAGATTATTTTCAAAGCGACGAAAGTCGACGGCATCTACACGTCCGATCCGGAGAAGGACCCGACGGCCGAGCGCATTCCGCACGCGACCTATCAGCGCGTGCTCGCCGAGCGCTTGCAGGTCATGGACGCCGCGGCCATCGACCTGGCGCGCAGCAGCGCCATTCCGATCTACATTTTTTCACTCAAGGAAAAAGGCAACATCCAGCGTGCACTGTTGGGCGAAGACATCGGCTCGATCGTTTCCGATGAGGTGCCCGAGGTCGCAGTCAAATGATGAATGGCGCGCTCGCCGCTAACGGCCTGTAGCGCATCATTCATCACGCATCATTCTTATCCGAGGTTGACATGATTAACGACGTGATCAAAGACATTCAACATCGCATGCACGGAGCCATCGAGGCGCTGCATCGCGAGTTCAAAACGCTCCGCACCGGCCGCGCCAACGCTTCGATGCTCGACGGCATCCTGGTCGATTACTACGGCACGCCGACGCCGATCGCGCAGGTGGCGTCGCTCAAGGTCCCCGAGGCGTCGCTGATCGTGGCCGAGCCGTGGGACAAGTCGATGGTCAACGCCGTCGAAAAAGCCATCCGCACCTCCGACCTTGGGCTGAATCCCTCCACCGACGGCAAAGTGGTTCGCATCCCCATTCCGACGCTGACCGAAGAGCGACGCAAAGAGCTGGTCAAACGCGGACACCACATGGCCGAAGAATCGCGCACCGCCATTCGTCAGGTGCGCCGCGACGGAAACGACAAGCTCAAGAAAATGCTCAAGGCTCACGAGATCTCGGAAGACGATGAGAGGCACGCCCTCGAAGAGATCCAGAAGATGACCGACAAAAACATCGACGAGATCGGCAGCATCCTGAAGAGCAAAGAAACCGACATCATG
>DATAMS010000028.1:0-2553 GCA_036260495.1 Thermoanaerobaculia bacterium | reverse complement strand
GACCGCGCAGACGCCGGCCGGAATGTCCGCAAAATCGAGGACCGCAAGAGCAGAAGTCCTCGGCATCACGTAATCCTGAACGCGCCGACGAGCGTACAGCGGCGCCAGCGTGAGAAGGACCGCGGACTGGTCAGACCGTCGCCGGTGGGACTGGCGATGGTGAACGAGCAGTAGCCTTCGCCGTCGAGCCCGAGGCCGGCTTGCGAGCGGCCATTCTTGACGAAGATCGAGCAATCGCACGCTTTCGCCATGCGGCTCAGGTTGTCGAGATTCTTCGAGTGCATCACCGCAGTGTGCCGATTGCCGCCTTCAGTCTGCACGGCGAGATCGATGGCGCGGTTGGCATCGGGAACACGAACGATGGGCATGACAGGCATCATCTGCTCGGTCCAGAGCAGCGGATGGTTCTCATCGACCTCGACGACGATGAGGCGGACGGAGTCGGGAACGTTCATCCCCATTTTGGCGAGGAGGACGTTGGCGTTCTTGCCGACCAGGCTCTTGTCGATCCACGCTTTCTGCCGCGGGCCTTTCATCTCGGTGAAGACGACTTTCTCGAGCTCGGAGAGCCGCTCGCGCGGAATGACGACAGCGCCCTGCCGGCCCATCGAGGCGATGAGCGCGTCGGCGATGGAGGAAACGGCGATCGTTTCTTTCTCGTCGGTGCAGATGATGTTGTTGTCGGTGGAAGCGCCGAGGACGATGTCGCGCGCGGCCTGATCGATGTCCGCCGTCTCGTCGACAACGACGGGCGGATTGCCGGGACCGGCGCAGATGGCGCGCTTGCCGCTGGCCATGGCAACTTTGACGACCTCTCCCCCGCCGGTGACGACGACGAGGCGGACGCCGGGGTGCTTCATGAGCTCTTGCGCCGATTCGATGGTCGGGGTCGCAATCCCGCAGATGACATTCGGAGGGCCGCCAGCGCCGGCGATGGCCTTGTTGAGAAGGGCGATCGTCTGCATGCTGCAGCTCTTCGAGTACGGATGGACGTTGAAGACGACGCTGTTGCCGGCGGCGAGCATCCCGATCGAGTTGCAGATGATCGTGGAGGTTGGATTGGTGACCGGCGTGATGGCGCCGATGACGCCGAACGGCGCGGGCTCGATGAGCGTGAGACCGAAGTCGCCGGTGGTAGCGATCGGATCGAGATCTTCCAGTCCCGGCGTCTTCTCGGTGACGAGGCGGTTCTTGACGACTTTGTCTTCGTAGCGCCCGAAGCCGGTCTCGTCGAAGGCGGCCTTCGCCAGCATCGCTCCGTTCTCGCGCATCGATTGCCGCATCGCTTCGAGGATGCGGGCGCGGTGCTCGAGCTTGAGCGCGACGAATTCTTTCTGCGCGATTGCCACAGCGCTCACAGCGTCGGAAACCGTGGAAAAGACGCCGAGGCCAGTCGCCTGCGGCTGCGCGGCCGGAGGCTGCTCGGCGGCAACGCGGCCCATGTCGGCGGCGATGCGGCGCGCGATCTGTTCGATTTCCTGATCGGTCAGGCGGCTCATTAATTAACTCACTGACTAGCTCACTTCTTGTATTTCACCGCGTCGCCGACGTACCAACTGTCGACGATGGCCAGGATCACCGAGTCGACGGGCCGCTTGTCGGTGACCGCGGTTTGCCGCGCGGAGCTGCCCGCGGCAATCAGGACGATCTCGTCCGGACCGGCGCCGACGGCGTCCGCAGACACGATGGCGTTCCCGCTCTCGCGGCCTTCTTCGTCCAGAGGGCGCACGACCAGGAGCTTGAGCCCCTGCATGCTGTCCTCTTTCCGCGTGGCGACGACGGTACCGACGACTCTCGCGAGTTGCATTGGACGGGGGTCCTGCTACTTCTTCGCGCGAGCGGGAGCTGCCGGAGCCGAGGTGCGGCCGAGCGGCATGATGACGTCGACCTGGTCGTGCGGCCGCGCGATCACATGAACCGTGACCACGTCGCCGACGCGTCCTGCCGCCGTCTGCGCGGCATCACACGCCGCTTTCACGGCTGCAACGTCGCCGCGAATGACGATCGTCGTATAGCCACCACCTGTCTTTTCATAGGAGACGAGCTCCACGCGGGCTGCCTTCACCGCTGCGTCAGCGGCTTCGACTACCGCCGGAAAAGACCTCGTTTCGATCATGCCCAGTGCGTCTGTCATGCGTTACTCCTCCGATTTGATGTATGCGTTTCAGGGGCGGCCAGCGCGTCCGGCGATCGATTCAATCGCCTGCTCCGCCGCCCGGTATCCGACTTCGATGTCGCGTTCTTCGCCGCCGAGGTAGACGCGCCCGAAACTGCCGAAGGCACGAACCTCGAGGATGTTGATGTTGGCTGCCTTCTCCGCTTCGTTCGCCGCGATCGCCGCGTAGCCAGCGGGCGCCACTTCCATTACGTAGAGCGACTGTCCCGGGATGATCATGTCACCGTGGCGCGTCCGGTTGATGAGCTGCGTGTGATAGTCGGAGATGTTGCGGATGACCTGGCTGGAAGTGATCTCCGGCTTGATGCGATCCGTTTCTTTCAAATTCAGCATGTCGAGGATCGCCTGCCCGGCCTGACGAACGTCGGCCTGCGAAT
>DATAMS010000024.1:0-4885 GCA_036260495.1 Thermoanaerobaculia bacterium | reverse complement strand
TTCGAAAGTGACGAAAGTGCTCCTGCAGGTTTCCGTCGTCCTCCTCGGCTTCGGCATGAACCTGCAGAAAGTCATCGAGGCCGGCCGCACCGGAATCCTCTTCACCATCGTCACGATCGTCGGCACGCTCCTCCTCGGGTTTCTGCTTGGCCGCGCGATGGGCATCAGCCGCACGACCGCGCATCTCATCTCATCCGGCACCGCGATTTGCGGCGGGAGCGCCATCGCGGCGGTCGGTCCGGTCGTCAACGCGAACGACGAAGAGATGTCGGTCGCGCTCGGGACGGTTTTCATTCTCAACTCGATCGCGCTCTTTGCCTTTCCGATGATTGGTCACCGCCTCGGATTGACGCAGTCTCAGTTCGGCGTGTGGGCAGCGATCGCGATTCATGACACGAGCTCCGTCGTCGGTGCTGCCGCAAAATATGGCGCCGAGGCGCTGCAAATCGCGACGACGGTGAAGCTGACGCGAGCGCTGTGGATTGTTCCCCTGACTCTCGGCACCGCATTCTTCTTCAAGCGCAAATCGGCGAAAGTCGCACTCCCCTGGTTCATCCTCTGGTTCGTCGTCGCCTCGGTGATCCGAACCTATGTGACTGCTCCGCCTGAAGTTTGGGCGACGCTGACAATGCTCGCTCGCATCGGCCTCACCATCACTCTCTTTTTGATCGGCGCCGGCCTCTCGCGCAAATCGATCGCCGCGGTCGGCGCGCGACCACTGATCCTCGGCGTTGTACTCTGGATCGTGATCTCGTGCGCGTCGCTGTTCGCGGTGATAAGGGTGGTTTGACGACGTGCCAGGCGCGCTTCCGCCATCGACTCTCGACTCCGTCAAAAAGAAGTCAGCGGGTTCTGAACCTTGACCCCCAAAATGACTTGGCCATTGTTCAGATCTTCTGTGTACACCGTGCTGCATCCTGCGCTTGCAGCAGCGGCCAGAATGAGAGCATCCCAGAATGAGATCGTATTCAAGAGCGAGCAATCAATGGCTTCATGAATCAACGCGGGTCCCGCGATCACGATCTCAAAGACGTCGAACGTCTTCACGATGGCCTTAGCCGCGAGTGGCGGAACACTAAGCTTGCGCGTCGCGGTGACGAAGAACTCCTGCATTACCTGCGTGGAGATAACCCCCTCGCCCGAGTATGCAAGCCGCGCAATGACCTCGCGACATCGCTGCTGCTTATCGGGTGACGCCTCGTCATGAGCATAGAGAAGGATGTTGGCGTCGAGAAAAACCTTACCGGACATACAGCTCTTCTCGATCCCATCGGCGCCCCTGCGAGTTACCGGGATGGGCATCCATCAAGCGGAACATTTCCGTCACCGCCGCCCGGCGATCGGCGACGACCGTTTTCACCAACAGTTCCCTCACTAACGCGTTGAGGGTAGTCTGATGCCGGCTTGCGTAACTGCGCCCCGCTTCAAGAGTTTCTTCGTCCAATGCCAGCGTGATGTTCCTCATTTCCAGAAGCTTACAACCATGCGTAATCCGTGTCCACATATTACGTGGAGCTCGAGGCCGCAGGGCCTGCCCCGCCGGACTCAGGCGAACCCAAGCGCTATCAAACCCGCAATGTGCTACAAATCCATCCCATGCTCGACCAGCTCACGATCGATTCCTTCGAGCCGCTTGTCGGTTCGTCCTTCTGGCTTCACTGGAATGGCCACAAAGTGGAGTTGCGCCTCATACGCGCGGCCCGCGTGATGGAAAGCGAGGCGGCCCGGTTGAAGCGGACCGCGTTCTCGCTCTTCTTCCTGGCTCCGCTTTTCATCCCACAGGGCATCCACCACCTCACACACGATGCCCTCCCGGAGCCGCTCGATATCTTCCTCGTGCCGGTAGAGAAACAGGGAGACGCCTACACGGTCGAGGCGGTATTCACCTGAGGCGGCGTCCAACGCATCAGGAAGTAAACGCCGTTCGTGTCGACTTTCTCGAAGCCGAGTCGTTGGTAGAGGCGCAGTGCGGGATTGAATGCCTCCACGTGAATCGTGACCGGCTTGCCCGCCGCGCTGCCACGCTGCAGCACCTCGTGCAGAAGTTGTGAGCCGATGCCCGAGCCGCGATACTCCGGCATCAAGGCGATGTCGACGAGCCGGATCTGGTCGCGCCATTCGTCGATCCACAGCCGGCCGATGGCCGCACCGTCACGATCGATGATGTTGCGCTCGCAGGTTGGATAGTGGATTCCGTAGTGCTCGAACTGCGCCGCGAACTGCTGATCGAGAAACACCTTTTTCTGCGCTTCATCAAACGGAAACCGTTCCATCTCCTCGGCACGCGTGGCGCCGTAGAGCTCGCGCATGAATGCGTAATCGGAATCGGTGGCGGGGCGGAGGATGACTTGCGTGCTTTTCATGCGGGATAGCAGGATAAGGGGATCAGGCACCAACCGAAAGCACAAAATCTGCGGATGCAGCGACCGGCTCACTCCACACCAGATTTTGCCCCATGTCCAATTTACAGGCGGGTGTTTTGGACCCAAGTGGAAAACACTCGAACGCCTATTCGCGAAAAGGGCCAGGGGAAAGGCTGGGCGTTTGCTTACCGGGCCCGCAACCTCCGGCTCGCCGGCGCAAGCCAATCAAGAAGCCAAGTCCTCGGCGACGGAACCAATCGCCGCCGGGAACTTTGCGTGGGGTGCTTGAGGTAAACGCTAGCCGTGTGCCGCGTGCCGGCGATCCGTCGGCGGAGCGTCGGCGTAGTCGACGTTCAGGATCAGATACGAGAACGTCGCGCCGGAGATGACGTAGGTGTTTTCGGTTGGCGCGACGGACATGCGACGCCAGTCGGTCATGCCGTCCCCTTGCTCTTCGCGGAATGCCAGTACGTAGACGCCGCGCGCGAGCTTCGGTCCGGCAACATTGCCGAGGGACAGGGTCAACGATGAGACCTCGGGCTCGAGCGGTGGTTGTGCTGACAATTCTGCCTCGCTGGTGGGACGCTGGCGCCGTACGACGAGCGAGATTCCGGTAGTCGAGGGCACTTGGACCGTGAAGGCCAGTGGGCCGCTCACTGCGTCGCCGTCAGCGCGCCCATTCATCGAGAAGAATCCGAAGCGCATCGGATCATCGGGCCGCCTGTGTGCGACCGGGAAGAGCGCATCGACGGCGATTCCGCCGGGAGCGTTGGCGTGGTTCGCTGCCCTCTTTGCCGCGATGACGGCGACGCGTGCCCCGCTGCTGATGAATCGCGGATCGGGACTGAGGATCGAGCTGGCGCTGGCGAGCGGCACCGAATAACCGGCCATCGGCAGCGACGGTGCGTAACCAACATCCATCAATGGCACGATGCCGGAAGAGCTGGCGGCGAAGAGGTTCTTCTCGCCGATGGCGACGACTGCGAGGCCCACGGCGGCTGCGGAGCTGATGCGAAGAAACTCGCGGCGGGGGATACCGTTGGATTCGGCTTTCACACTCATACGAACCTCCATCTCATGGGCTGGCAGAAAGGAAAGGGCATCTCGGTCCTTCACGATTTTTCTCATGGCGTCGGACAGCCCGTACCAGTACCGGTGAACGCTGCCGCCGTTACTGGCGGATCGGTATAGGCAACTACTGCGGTAGCTCCCGGATTCAGGTTGTTGTTCTGGATGAATGTCTGCACGTTGGCGAGATTGGCTCCTCCCGCATAGCCAGGCAGATTGAAGGTATGGCCAGCGGCGCTTCCGCTTGCGCCGACGATGACGTCGTTGGAATCGGATGGGTCACCGGCGCTGAAGTCGTTGCCGGTGATCGTGGCGCAGACATTGATCGTGTCGGTGGACGACGCGGCGCCGTTCGTGAGAGCAAGACCGGCGAACGCGCCGCCGCCCGGTTCCGCGGTCACGTTGCCTGTGATCGTGAAGTTCGCCGTGTAGCTGCCGCCGGTGTTGTCGAAGTAGAGTCCGGCGTTTCCACCGTATTGCCGGATCTGGTTATTCGCGATCGTGAGAGCCACTGTCCCGGTGCCGCTGAACGAACCGAAGATGCCGTTGCCGGAAGCCGATCCGGAATTCACAACGCCGCTCACGCCGATGGTGTTGTTCTTCACCTTCCCGCTCAGGAGCGCACCTGAGCTGGCTTTGTCCAGCGTGATTGCGTTGCCGTTCGCATCGCGGAAGGAGTTTCCGTCAACGTTGAACGTCATCGTCCCCGCCGTGGCCAAGGTCATACCGCCGCCGCCGATGAAATTCTGCGCATGGTTATTCGACAGCGCGTTCTGCAGGAACTGCACGTCCATGGTGGTGCCGGACTGCCCGGTAACGTTCACCAGATCACCGGGAGAGCCTGTGAATGTGTTCGGTTCGCCGGTGCCCGTACCGCCGATCGTTGAATTGATTACCGTACCGCTGTTGCGCGCCTCGATCGCCACGCTCTGGTTGGCATCGGAGAAATTCTGATTCAGTCCGAAGTTGCAGCCTTTGATCGTGACAGAGGCCGTCCCCGCTGTATTGATGATCGACAGGTTCCGGGCCCTTCCTCCGCTGATCTTGCACTTCGTGAACGTCACTGAGCCCGCGACACCGTTTGACGTGACGTTTCCGAAGTAGATGCTTCCTTCTCCCGCGTTCTCCGGTGAGGGCAGTGTGGCGGCATTGCCGTTCGTACCGCCGACGGTGGAGTATTCGAGCGTAAAGCCGTTGACGGCGTATCCGTGGATGCCGTAGTTCTGATTGGTTCCGTTGATGGTCATCCGGCGCAGCACCACATTCTGCACGTTGCTCAGATAGATCGCGGTGCCGTTGGTCGTTCCGTCCGCGCCGGTCATGTTCGCGATGGTGCCGCCGCTGGAATTTCCACCGACGGAAGTATCCGTACCATCACCTGTGACGGTGAACGAGCCGCCGGTGAAGTTCTGCACGATGATGCCGTTCAAACCACCGTTGGCACTGACCGAGGT
>DATAMS010000022.1:0-10691 GCA_036260495.1 Thermoanaerobaculia bacterium | reverse complement strand
GCCTTCGTTGAGGTTCATCGGGTCGTTGATCCTCAGATCGACGGTGTGCAGATGAGCGCCTGCTGCATTGAACGCATCGTAGAGCGAACGTGCTGCTCGCCACATCGCGGAATCGACGTCGGGAGGGCCTCCGACGTTGTTCGTGACGCCCGTCATGTAATTCGAGCTGAACCCCTCTGAGAAGAGAATGACGTGTTTGTAGCCCTCGAGATCCTTGAGGCGCGCCGCGAGCGAGCCGAGGTCCGCAAGTTGGTCCTGGGCGGCAGTCTTGGCGCGCTGCCGCTCTTCCGTTTTGAAGCCGGCCATGATCTCGGCCATCGGATCTTCGCTGCCGGGCGGGGTGAGGCTTGGATCCCAAGCCTCGGCCGTGTCGCGCTCTGCGTTCGTGATCGAAAGCGCCAGCGCATCGTGCGCGCTGCTGGGAGCCATCTTCAGAAGAGCGCGCCGGATGACGTCGTGATCGCGGGTAAAGGGAATGACGAAGTTCGCGCCGGTCGAACCGTACGTTGCTACCGCAAAGAAGTCCTCCGGTAATGCGCGATCGACCATGATCGCCGCCGCTTTCTGCGCACGGGCAAGAGCAGCCGGGCGGCCGTAAGCGAGGTCGAATATCAGCAGAAACAGACGGCGCGCCCGAGGATCGGCGATGGGAGTTGCGGCCGGCGCGGACTTCGCCGCGGCCGGCGCCGGCGCGGGGGTGGCAAGCTCGATCCGATCGAAATAGTCGATCGTCTGCCGCTTTCCGTTCACGAACAACTCGAAGTTGTCTCTGGTCAGATTGGTGATCGGTTTGCCGTTGCTGAACACGTAGACCGGCACGTCGATGACCTGGACGGTGATCGATTCGTGTGTCTGCGCGCGAGCGCCGGCGGCGAGAAGGGCGATGATTCCGGTCAAGCACAGCGAGAGATGTTTTTTCATTGGCGGTCTTTCACTTTTCATCGGGAACGTCAAATTCAGCTTTCGTGAATCCGATCGATTTGTCCACACGCAGTAATGACTTCGCCACGAACTTGCCGGGCGGGAGCGCCAGTTTCTGGCGAATGGCCAGGTCTTTTTCCGGTGCGGCAGGAATCGAGATCTTCTTCTCGCGATAATCGACCACCCGTCCCTTGTCGTCGAAGATGTACAGAATGAGGGTTGCGTCCGTAATCGCGCCGTGCTCCTTCGCCAACTGACGTGAGGGAACGATGACGTCGATAAACGGGCGCGTGGCGAACGAGAAGGCCGCAGCCGTTCCGCTCTGCGGGATGTCGTTTTGAATGATGTCGGCAATGAGAAGCGTTTCGCCTGCGTCGCGAGTTTCAGGAACTGATGAGAAACCGTTGCGGAAAGAGACTGTCGTGCCGCGAGGAACGTTCTTCACTTTCACATCGATCGCGTTCTCGCCCTGGTGCGGGTTCACCGGCCTGAATCCAAGTCTGTAACCCGCACTCACGGTTGTGGAAAGGTCCGCCAGCGTCGCACTGAAATCGTTGGTCCAGTGCAAGAACTGCCCACCCGTTTCTCTCGCGAACATGGCGAGTGTTTCGTCGCGCGAGTCGTCGTATCGCCGTCCGGCGGCACTTGCCACCCCTGCGTTGCTCAGGACACTTACACTGGTCGTGATCGAGGTCGAGCTCGAGTTAGCGGACCCCCGCTCCAGACTGATGAAGTCGTTTCCGACCGGCCCGAGATCGACCGTGTGAAAGAGAGCGCCGGCCGCGTGGAACGAGTCAGCCATCGATTTCAACGTGTTGACCATACCGGGATCGCGTCCGTTGCCCGCGTTGAACAGTTTCGCGCTAAACCCTTCCGAGAACAGCACCACATGTTTGTACCCCTCGAGGCCGGCCAGACGCGCCGCAATCTTGGCAACGTCTTCAAGTTGCGACTGCGCCAGGTTCTTCGAACGCTGCTGCTCCTCGGTGCCAAAGGCGGGCATAATCTCCGGCATTGAATCTTCGTCTTTGCCACGCCCTGCGCCGGTGACCGGGACCCATGCATTGGCACTCTGCCGCTCGGCGTCGGTGATCGAGATCGCCAGCGAATCGTGAGCCGTGCTCGGAGACAGCTTGAGCAAGGCGCGCCGGATGACGTCGCGATCGTGAGTGAAGGGGATGATGAACGTCGCTCCCCGCGAAGTGGTGATGGCGACTCCAAAAAAATCCTGAGCCAAGGCACGATCGACCAGTTGCGCGGCTGCCGCCCGCGCTCGATCAAAAGCAACAGGCCGGTTGTAGACAAGATCGAATAGAAGTAGAAATAGCCGGCGCTCGCGGGGATCAGTGGCAGGCGGCCCATGCATGTGATCCGGAGTTGTTGCGGCCACTGCGGGGAAGTCGATGCGATCGAAGTAGTCGATCGTTTGCCGCTTCCCGTTGACGAAGAGCTCAAAGTCGTCCTTCGTCAAGTCGCGAACCGGCTTGCCGTGGCTGAAGACGTAAACCGGCACGTCGATGACCGAGACGGTAATCGACTCGCTCGTCTGCGCGCCTGCAGTCGCTGCGACAAGAGCAAGGACTGCAAAGAACACTGACGTGCACTGCTTTTTCATTTTGGTCTCCGGAGCCCAGTGCGGCCAGCCGCAGTCTATCCGGCATTACACAACCGGAAAACGGCAGACATCGCGCAGGAGGCAAACGTCACCGTTTGCTTTGCGGCGCTTGCGGTGGCGGAGACTGAGAATTCCGAAGCGGAAGGTGGCGAAGTCATCCATTGCGAACGGGATCGGTGCGATCGAACTTCACGCCACACCCTTGGCCGGCATCACGCCGCCGAAGGCGCGAATCGCGACAGAGACGGGACTCCTTGTAGCGCGCCCTACATTTCGCTCCTTGCCTTCTGCGCCCAATAGCCGCTCACAGTCAATAGTTTTGCCAACAGCTCGCGCCGGAGCCGTCCGGCATCAGCGCGCGTTCGGCCGGGGGGAAGGATTCCCTCGTCGATGGCAACGATCATCCGGTGCAGCACGTCGTCGTTGAAGAACGAGTGAGGGTGACGGCTCAGGAACGCTTCGTACCTCTCGAAGTCGTCGGGATGCGTAATCGATGACAACTGCTGGAGCTCACCTGCGGCACCCGCGTTTTCAGGCCGGCCAAGCTCCTGCGAATAACGTGCGAGGTATGCATCGTAGGACTTGAGGCTGACTTCGCGCTTCAGGAGACGGTCGCGGTCAGCGCTGGCGGCCTGCGCCTCGCGCGAATCTGGATAATTGCGTACCAAAAGGTCGTCGATCGCGAGGCGCGGCTCGCCTGTGGCGTCGATGCGCGCGTAGTTTAGCAACGCGCGGCTGTAAGGGAACGCTCGGTTGTGCTCCGCGAAAACAAGAGCAGCGGCTGCAGCGCCTTCCTGTCGCGATTTCAGCGCGGCGCATACCTGCGTGAACTCGCGATAGGCAGCAGCCGCGGGTCCAGCCGTTGGGAGCGCGACTTCGAACCGAACCGGGCGGGACGTCACCGACGGGATTCCGTCGAAGATGACGGAGAGCTCGTAACGTCCCGGCTCGAGACCGAACGGATACTCGGCGGCGACGTCAAGCTGGGTAGTTGTCGAATCGCCGCTGGCAAGCAGGATCGTGCGGCGCCCGGCCATTGCCGGAGTGAAGTGCTCCTGCGCTACGCACTTGCCACTTGGATAGGCCTCGATTCGCCGGACGGAGGCGTGAAGATTTCGCATTGTCTGCATCTCGGTGATGCGCAACGGCATCTTCGACGCGTTGGTGAGAGTCACCGTGGCGACGAGCGGGTCGCCATCAATGATGCGCTCCGGTATCGCCACCACAAGCTGCGGGCCCGCTGCGATCGCAATCTGCGCGCCGAAGAGCAGCGAGGGTAACGCGAACACGGCGAAGGTGAAGGCATTCGGTTTCATCGGTTCTCCTTTGAACGTTGCCAATTACTTCTTGATTCGCAGGGTGCTGGTCTCGTCAAAGCCGCTGACCGGAATCGCGTAGGGGTAAGGCAGCCCGCAACTGTCGCAGTGAACAGTGGTGTCGACGCCAGTGCAGAATTGCTGCGGCAGGTTGGAGAAACCGCCCTGCGCGGTGAAGCCGCCGCCATACATCAGGCAGACCGTCGAGTCGTTGTGGTAGAGGTTCACGGCGTGGCCGCTCTCGTGGGCGACGGTATTGTGTTGAAGGTCGAGGTACTTGGCTGGATCGCCGCCGCCGAATTGGTCGGTGTCGTATTGGATCGTCCCCGCAAAGATGGTTGACTCGCTGTGAGGCGGTATCGCCGGGCCTTCGGGCGTCAATCATTACATCAGTACCGTAGTGGCCGGCTTAAAAACCTACCCCTTACCCTCGTTACCGCTAGTTCGATCCCCTTACACAACCGGAAAGCGGCAGACATCGCGCAGGAGGCAGACGTCGCAGTTTGCTTTGCGGCGCTTGCGGCTGCAGAGATCGAGGATGCCGAGGCGGCAGATGGCGAAGTCGTAGCGGACGGGATCGGCGCGATCGAACTTCGCCAGGCGATCGGTGAGCGCCCGGGCTGCTTTCCAATCGGCTGTTTTGCGGTCGTTGAGCCCGAGGAAGGTGGCGATGCGATGGACGTGCGTGTCGACCGGCATCACGAGTTTGGCGGGATCGACGAAGTCCCAGATGCCGAGGTCGGGCGGCGTGCGGCGGACCATCCAGCGAAGAAAAAGGTTCATCCGTTTGCAGGCGGAGCCGTTGGCGGGCGACGTCAGGAGATAGTCGAGCGCTTTCGTCTTGTCCGATCCAATCAGCGCTTCGACGAAACGCGTTAGCGAAGGGCCGATGTCGCGGTCGTCATCGTCGTAGCAGGTGCGGAAAAGCTCGCCGAGGGTGCCGTGTTTGCGAATGGCGGCGGCGATGCGCGCGAGCAGATCGATGAGCTCCGGCGTTTTGTGGAAACGATGCGTGAATCCCGCAAACCTGCGCTTCGCCTCGGCGCGATCGAACTTCACGAGATATTCATAAGGCGAAGGCAACATGCGCTCGAGCACGCGGCCGGCGTTGGCAACGACGATGTCCGCGCGGCCATAGGCGAATGCGGCAGCGAGAAGACCAGCCACTTCCTGATCGAGAGGATTGGCGTAGCGGAGAACGAGTTGCAGCGGATCGGGAGCGATCGTCGAGACGTCGAACGTCTCCACGAGCGTGTCCAGCCGCTGACGCAGCCTTTCTCCGCGAACCGGCATTCTCGGCATGCGTGGCCAAAACGCCGAAACCGTGTTCAGCATTCTTCGTCTACAGTTCGTACATCCGTTCAACCTCGGGAGGAAAATCATGCTCGCTATCCGGCGCTTGCTCTGTGTCTCGTTCGTACTGTCGTCGCTGGCCGTGCCGCTTCACGCGGCGGTGACCGGCACCGTCATCAACATTGACGGCAAGGCGGTGACGGGAGCAAAGGTGGCGCTCTTTGCGCCAGAGCTGATGGCGGCGCTGGGCGCGCGCCTGCAATCGGCGGATCCGCAGCGCGTGCCGCTGGCGACCACGACGACGGATTCGGGCGGCAAGTTCACGCTCGATGTCCCGAAGGATCAGATCGTCGTCGATGTCCGCGTCGATGCTCCCGGCTACGCGCCATCGAGCGGACGGTATGCCGCGGACGATGACGCCGGCGCGATTCTCCTTACGCAAGCGGCGCCCGTTCGCGGAACGATTACGGCGAACGGCAAGCCGGTCGCGAACGCCACGGTCGCGATCTTCGGTCCCGCCGAATACGTGACGAAAACGGACGCCGGCGGTCACTACACCGCTCCCGATCTTTCCAAGTGGGCGTTCCGCTTCATCGTGCTGCATCCCGAGTACACGGTCGTTGATGAGCTGATCGGCCCGAATGGAACGAAGAAAGGTCCCGATTTCTCGATGAACGCTGGCGTGGCAATCACCGGCAGTGTCGTCGCCGAAGACGGCCAGACGCCGGCAGCGGACGCGCAACTCTGGCTCGACGGCTGGCAGGTGGCCAAGTCGGCGGCAGACGGCACCTTCACGATCGCGCACGCGAAAAAAGAGTGGGACCACGTCGAAGCGCGGCTCGGAAACCGCGTGGCCCAGCGCGCCCGAACGGCCACGGGTGCCGCCACACTCAAACTCGCCAAAGGCGGCAGCGTGAGCGGCAGCGTTCGCGATGTGAAATCGCAGCTTCCTGTCGCCGGTGCGCGCGTGGCGATTGCGCCGTCGGGCGCGTTCGGAGGAAGGGAGGCAACGCATGACGTCTACACCGACGCGAAGGGCAACTTCACGATGTCGCCGGTGGTCGCTGGCCGCTACGACGTGCGGCCAGACCGTCCCGGATACGTCATCACCGGTGCTCAGCCAATCACCGTGAAAGGCGCCGACGCGGTGCAGAAAGCGCTCTACGCGACGGCGCGTGGCCGGATCAGCGGCAACGTCCTTGACGAAGACAAACGGCCGGTCGCGGCAGCACACCTGGCCACGGCGCGTGCGACGTCGCGCAACGACATGTTCGCGATGATTGGAGTGACGCGCGGCGGCAACGCCAGCGAAGGCTACAGCGCGCCCGATGGCCACTTTGTCCTGCGCAACGTGGAGACGGATGCGGACCTGCACGTCGACGCCTTGAAGCGCGGCTATCCGGGCGCCAAATCGGCGACGCTCAAGCTCGCAGCCGGCGAGCGCAAGACCGGAGTGACGATCACGATTCCGCGCGGCATCGCCGTCACCGGCCGCGTGACCGACAAGGACCACAAGCCGCTTTCCGGCGTCGCTGTCGAGGCCATCGAATCGTCCGCCGATGCCATGGGCGGCGTGCGCCGGATCGTGATGTCGAGCATCGCCGGAAATCGAAACGATGAACTGGTACGCACTGGCAGCGACGGCACCTTCTCGATCAAAGTGAAAGAGGGAACGTACGACCTCGCCTTCAATCGCGAGGGCTTCGCCAACAAGACAGTGCGCGGAACGAAAGTCGACGCAACGACGAAGCCGGTCGAAGTCGCGCTCGATCCGGGCGTCGAGATCACCGGCCGCGTCACGCGCGGCGGCGCGGGCGTGGAGGGCGTCAACATCCGGGCCATGTCGCAGGGCGGATTCCAGGGCGCGGTGACCGGCCCCGACGGCGCGTTCCGCATCGCCGACCTCACACCCGGACAGATGATGCTGATCGCCAACAAGCAGGATTCGTTCATCCAGGAAATGCGTCCGGTCACGGCGCCGTCGAAAGACATCGTCATCGAGTTGCCTGCGGGCGGCCGCATCACCGGACGCGTACTCGATAAAGCCAGCCATGAGCCGGTCACGTCGTTCATGGCCGGCGTAACGACTTCGCGCAGCGGCGGCGGCATGGTGATGATGATGCCGCCGATGCAGAAGCAGTTCACCAGCGACGACGGATCGTTCGTCTTGGAAGGGATCAAGCCCGGCTCGACGCAGGTGGTCGTCAACGCGCCCGGCTACACGACGGCACGCGTTGCGAACATCGAAGTGGAGGACGGGAAGACCGCGCCCGACGTCGAGGTCGACGTCGAGACGGGAGCGAAATTGACGGGACGCGTGACCGGTCCGGACGGCAGCCCGGTCGCCGGTGTCTCGGTCCGCGAGGATCAACAGGGCGGCGGAGGCGGGCGCGTGATGCGCTTCGACGCCACCGATACGAGCGGAACGACCGATCCGAACGGCGACTACACGATCGATACGCTGGAGCCTGGGGAGAAAACGTTCACCTTTTCCCGCGGCGGCTTCATCGCCCAGCAGAAGACGGTGTCTGTGGCGGCAGCGAAAGAGACGCGCCTCGATGTGCAACTCTCCAGCGGCCTGCGCGCGACCGGCTTCGTCGTCACCGATGGCGGCGCTCCGATTCCTGACACGATGGTCCGCGCGGCGTCAGCCAGCGAGATGGATGGCGGCCGTTCGGCAACCACGGACAGCAACGGCGCCTTCGCGATCGAAGCACTCGCGCCAGGCCATTACACGTTCACCGCAACAAAAAACGGCTTCGCGCCGGCCACGTTGCGCGACGTCGACATCGCTTCGTCCGGACCCGTTCGCGTCATCCTGAAAAGCGGCGGCGTGATCAGCGGCCACGTGAACGGGCTGACGCCGCAGGAGCTGGAACAGACGACCGTGACTGCAAGCGTTTCGGGCGGCGGCGGTGGCGGGCCGTTCGGCGGTGGCGGCGGCGTGCAGGCCCCGGTCGACAGCGCCGGCAACTTCCGCATGGATGGTGCGCCGTCCGGAACGATTCGCATCTCCGCGCGCACCGGAGCGATGTTCGGCGGCGCGAGCAAGACGGCCGCTCCGAAAACCGTGGAGCTCGAGCCGGGCGGTACCGCCCAAGTCGACATCGATTTCAAGTCGTCCACGGTGATCAGCGGCAGAATCATGAGAAACAGCGCCCCCGTCGCCGGCGCCTCGATCACCTTCATTCCTCGGGGCGCAAAAAGCCAGACGGTCTCCAGCGCCACCGCCGACTCCAACGGCCATTACGAAGTGAACAGCCTCGATGACGGCACGTACCTGGTTCAGGTCGTGGACATGGCTCGTCTCAGTCCGTTCTCCACGCAGTACGAAGTTCACGGCTCCGATACCTTCGACATCACGATCAAGACCGTGACCGTGCGTGGCCGCGTCGTCGATACAAACTCGCATCCGCTCGACGGAGCCACCGTCGATCTTCGCCAGGCCAACGGCCAATCGATCTTCGGCGGCGGTGTCGGGTCGACCGATCCGGACGGACGTTTCACCATCGAGAACGTCGCTGCCGGCACGTATCAGATCACTGCGGACAAGAGCGGCTACGGACACGATTCGCGTCAGATCATCATCGGCGACTCCGATCCCGACCAGGTGCAGTTCCAGCTCTCGCCGGGCGACGGCATCACCATTCGTGCGATCGACACGCGAGACAACACGCCGCTCACCGTGAACGTGTTGCGCGTCGTCGATTCGCAAGGCAACGAGCTTCCGTCGTCGTCGTCGGGATTCTTCGGCAACAGCAGCGAGACCGTGAACCTGGCACTCGCTCCCGGCGTCTACACCGTGACGGTGATCGCGCGCAACTACGCGTCGCAAACGCTGTCGATGTCGTCACCGTCGCAACAGGTAGTCCGTTTCTCGCCCGGCGGTACGATCATCCTGCATTCGAAGGATTCGTCCACGCGCCGCGCCCGTCTCATCGATGCCGCGGGCGTCACGCACGGCCTCAATCCAATCTCGCAGGGAATCTCGCCGTTACCGCCCGGCACAACGCAAATTAACAACGTGGCCGCCGGTCATTACACGCTCCAGATTCTCGACAACTCCGATCGCATCACGAAGACCGTAGGGATCGATGTCATCGACGGGCAGCAGAGTAATTACGATGTGTAGGTTTGCTATCATTAGAACGTCATGAAGACGCCGACCGAGGTTCTCGACGACGAGGAGGAGCGTCGGAAGACATGGCGTGAAAACACTCGCCGCATTGCCGGCGAAATCCGTCAAAACGGCCAGAAGTTCTCTGACACGACCGAGTTGCTGCGCGAGGATCGTGAGCGCTGACGGCGCTGCGCCGAGCGTGTGATATCATTTTGATATCATGAATGTTCTAATACGCGATCTCGACGAGAAGACGGTCAGCGAGCTAAAGAAACGCGCTGAGACTGGAAAGCGGTCACTCCAAGCGGAGCTGAAGGCGATCATCGAAGAGGCGGCGGCTCGCAACTGGCAACAAACCTGGGCCGCGGCGGATCACATCTTCGAAGAGCTGCGGGCGACGGGTCGGAAGTTCTCCGACACCACTGAGTTGCTGCGCCAGGATCGCGAGCGTTGACGACGTTAGTTCTCGATGCCAGCGTCGTCATCAAGTGGTTCATTCCTGAGGATGACCGCGCTGCCGCGCTTGCACTGCGAGCGTCAGGTGCAGGATTCGCGGCGCCCGATCTGCTGTTCATCGAGGCCGCCAACATTCTCTGGAAGCTCGTGAACCGGGAAGAGATCGAGCCGGATCGGGCGATGGCGATCATCAACGAGATTGCTGCCGCACCTTGGGTCGTTCACGCGACGCGGAGTCTCGCGTCCGATGCAATCGATCTCGCGTTGGCCAGCGGGGTCAGTGCATACGATGCGTCGTACGTTGCCCTTGCGGTTCGCCTCGATACCACCTGCGTCACCGCCGATCGAAAGTTGTTCAACAAACTCAAAGGCTCGCCTTTCGTCAAGCACGTCGCCCTGCTCGCCGACTACACGAACTGACCCTCACTGCTCGTCGTGTTCGTCGTGCTCGTCGATGGGCGGCGGCTCGGGGATGTCGGCGACAACGTCGTGCGGGACGTTTCCCAGGCGCGGAACCGCGGGGCCGCCGAAGTTCTTGCGGTATTTTTCGAGGCGCTTGAAGAGGTGGTGCAGGTCGTACGTCAGGCGCAGGACAGTGCGGCGGAGCTTGTACTTCACGCGCTTGAACGCTTCCAGGTCGTCGCCGCGCAGCGTGGGCAGGAATGACTGGATCTCCGAGATCCGCTTGCGCACTTTCTCGAGATCTTTGTCCTGAACATTGACGAAGACTTCCTGGCCGGCGATGAGCATCGGCTCGGTGCCGGTCATCTGATCGTCGAACCAGTGCCAGAGTTGGATCAGATCGACGCGGCGGCCTTTGGAGAGAAAACGCGTTTCCAGAAGGTCCTGCCGGAAATAGCCGAGGAGCTTGCGGTCGTCGGCGTGGTTGAACTCGTCGTCGGTCAGGTTGCGCGTGTTCCAGACAGCGTAACGAATGATGTCGTTACGCGTTCCGCGAAGCTGGCGGAGC
>DATAMS010000019.1:0-5544 GCA_036260495.1 Thermoanaerobaculia bacterium | reverse complement strand
GACGGCGTGAAGTTCTACATCCAGTTCGGCTCGCAGGCCGTCGAAACGTTCGCGCGCGAGAACGGCCTGCTCGATACGTTCGAGCGCGCCGGAGCCATCGTCCTCAACCCGGGTTGCGGCGCCTGCATCGGCTGCGGTCCGGGCGTGTCCGAGGATTCCGATCAGGTCACGATCAGCGCGATCAACCGCAACTACAAAGGCCGGTCGGGCCCCGGCAAGTTGTGGCTGGCATCGCCGCTGACGGTTGCGGCGTCAGCGTTCACGGGACACGTCACGGCCTACACGCCGGGGATGTTCGCGAAGCAGCTGGTGGAGGCCTAGCTACCAGATCGTTTCTACGACCCGCTGGTGCGGATGCGATCGTCTTTGGTGATGAGCGCCGCGTTGTTTGCGAGGGCGCTGGCGGCGATGAGGCAATCGATGGGATCGCGGAGGGTCTCTTGAAGCTCGGCGGCGCGGATTGCGATCTCGAGCGTTACGGGCAGAACTTCGAGGCTGAAGCTGTCCTTCACTTCACGAAGCCAGTCCGCGGTGCCAAAGTCAATATCGATCCGGCCACGACGTGCGAGAGTGCCGATTTCCCACGCAGAAACCGAGGAAAAGGCAACGACATCCGCTCGGACGATCGCTTCCCGCGAGGCTGTGGTCAGCTGGCGGTGGGCCCCATTTGTCCACCACACGAGGACGTGAGTATCGATTACGATCACTTCAGCGCGTCCCACTCCACGTCGTCAATAGGTGAAACGATATCGCCCAGAATCTTCACAGACCCGTGGAGATGCTCGATCGAGCGCTCACGTTCGGCGCCAGCAGGGCTCATCCACTCGCCCTTGTAAAGTACGAGGCCGTCCGCGGGAGCGATGTTATCGGGCTGTACGAGTTTCGCCACGGTTTTACCGTCGCGCGTCAGAGAAATCTCGCCGCCGGTTCGCTCTAGTTCGTCCACCAGATCTTCGAGCTTCGGGCCGGCGGCGACGTCGATTAGAGTGGTCATGGCAGTATCGTAGAACCGCTCTGGCGTTGAATCAACTTCCCAATCTGGTGAGTATCGTGCCTTTAAGCGGCTGCGTGATCGCGTCTTCGACTATCACCTCGCAGCTTCCCACTCCGCGCCAATCGGGCTGACGATGTCGCCCTCGTCCATCACGCTGCCGGCGAGCGGCCCTTCATCGATCATCCATCGCCCGTTGTACAAACGTCAGCCTCCGCAGCCGGGTAGGCGGACACCTTTTCGAAGATGACCAACTTCGCCACGATTTCCCCGTCGCGCGTAATGGAAACCTCGCCGCCGTTCTTCGCGAGCTTGTTCACAAGCGCTTCGAATTCTGGTCCTAGCGTAGCGACTTCAATCTCAATGGCCATCGCGTCATCGTAGAACCCGCTCGGCCTGCATTCAACTTCCTCACCGACTCGTTCTTGTTCGGTCACCTCGGCCACCTTAATCCCGAGCATGATTTATGGATGCGAAAGATTGCCGTCATTGGCTCGGGGATCACAGGACTCGCCGCCGCTCACGGACTTCTCCGGTCCGGATTTGATGTCAGCATCTATTCCGACCGAACGGCCGGCGCGTGGTTGAACGAAAGCCGGCCGACGGGCACCGCCGCTCGCTTCGATCTTGCTCTCTCGTATGAGCGCGAGCTTGGCTTGAATTTCTGGGACGACGTTGCGCCGAAGGGCGAGGGCGTCTTCCTCACGTTCTGCCCCGTGCTGCACAACCCTCTGGTGAAGCTGGCGGGGCGGCTGCGGCAGCCGTTCCAGGCGGTCGATGTGCGATTGCAGTCTGCCCGGTGGATGAATGAATTCGAACGCCGCGGCGGCCGACTGATCATCGAGAAGGCCGGCGTCGATCGCCTCGAGGACATCGCCGCGCAACATGACCTGACCCTCGTGGCTGCCGGCCGCGCCGGCCTATGCAATCTGTTCAAGAGAGACGAAGCGCGGAGCAGCTATCAGACCGCGCAACGTCATCTGGCGATGGTGATCGTCACCGGCTGTCCCGCCACGTTCAGCGAAGTTCCCTTCCGCCCCGTCCGTTTCGATTTCCTCGGCACCGATGGCGAGATCTTCTTCATCCCGTACTACCACAAGGATGCCGGCGTGACCTGGAACATCCTGGTCGAGGCGAAGCCCGGCTCGCGAATGGATCGATTTGCGGATTTGCAAAACGGAGACGACGTCGTCGAGCGAGTGAGAAACGTCATTGGCGAGCTCTTTCCGTGGGATCGCCAGTTTGTCAGTCAGATGAAACTCGCCGATCCTTTGGGATGGCTCGTCGGAAAGGTGGTGCCCACCGTGCGGTGCCCGAGCGCGACGCTGCCGTCCGGTCATGTGCTTGCTGCATTGGGCGACACCGTCATCTCTCACGATCCGATCGCCGCGCAAGGCGCAAACGGCGGAATGAAACAGGCTAGACACCTCGTCGGCAAGATCGCCGCTCGCGGCGGCATGCCGTTCGATCAGGAGTGGGTCGTCAGCACGTTCGAGGAGTTCTACCAGGAGCACGGCAGTGATGCCGTTACGTTCAGCAACCTCCTGCTCGAGCCGCTCACCGCGCCGGCGAAGGAGATGCTGATCGCCCAATATGGGAGTGACGGAGTCCTCAGCAACGTCAGCGCGCAGCAGAGAATCGCCAATGCGTTTGTCGAGAACTTCAACGATCCGCGGCTACTCACGCCGGCGTTCACCGACATCACTCTCGCGCGGAAGACCATCGCGGAACACAGCGGGGGTCGTTGGCTCTGGAGCAGCGTCCGCGGCAGGATGTCGATCGCGAGGAATCAGGTGAAGGTCAAGCTCGCCTGGAGCTGACTTCAAAACCGTTCACGCGGAGGCGCGGAGATGCGGAGGGTTTTCTCCGTGCCCTCCGCGTCTCCGCGTGAAACGCCTTTCAGCGCCTACTCCGTGCTCCACGGCGGCACGATTCCGTTCATGCGCGCGTAGGCCACGGATTGGCCGAGGTGCTCGTGGAGGTGGTTGAGGGCGAGCATGAAGGCGGCGCGCTCGGTGCTGTCGTTGCCGAACATGTGAATCGGTTTGTCGAGATCTGCGTCCGTCGTGTTGACGATCGCGTCGCGCAGGTACTCGAACGACTTGCGGAGCTCTTCGATGATGCGTGGTTTTTCCGTGAGTCGTTCGAAGGAGCGCGTATCGAGCATCGGATGGTCGCCGACGAAACTGACCAGCGTGTAGTTGCCGCCGGCGATGTGCATGTAGACCTCGCTCACAGAGCGGACGCCGTGGGCCGGCCGCCATGCGTATTTGTCAGCGGGCACTGCCGTCGCCAGCGAGAGGATCTTCTTCTGCATGTCGTCGAGATCGTGGAGCAACTCGGCGCGGACGCCATTCTTCGGCATCGCTGGCGGCGCGGCCTGCCGCTGCTCGTGCGGCGCGCGGGCGTTGCGCACAGCCGCGGTCAGCGGTGTGGCTGCGACGATGGCCATTGCCACGATCGAGATAAAGCGCATGTTCGAGGGTCTCTCCTGGGAAATCGGTCGCGACAGATTACTCCCGCCGGATGTTGGCGAGCAACGAATGATCGGGTGCGAAAACGACATTGCGAGGAGTGGACGAGAGGTCGTGCGTCACGGTCTGCTCATTCTTGTTGATCAGTACGTAGAACATGCCGCCGCGGTTGCCGTCGAATTCGATGCGCACCGGAGCGACCATGACGAAATCGTCGCCCACACCGCTCCGCTTCACCGTCACGCTGATCTTTGAGCCGCCGCTTGCAAGCGGTTCGAGTTTATAGCTCCAGCGGATCGTGGGAATGGCCGAATCGTAGATCCAGGAGTTGAAAAAGAAGCTCCAGTCGCCCGGCGCGTTCTTCTCCACCTCTTTCTGAAAGTCGGCGGTGCTGGCGTCTTTGCCGCTGTAATCCTTGACGAATTCGCGCAGGATTTTGATGAAGACGTCGTCGTGGCCGGTCTTGAAGCGCAACAACGTTCGCAGCATGTGCAGAACGAGCGGTCCTTTGACATACGCCTGAATCTGATACCCGGACGGCACCTCGGCGGTTGCCGCGCGATAGCCAACGCCGATCGGTCCGATGCGCGCGCGCGCCGGTCCGTTGAATTCGACGAGCCACGGACGGTTGAACTTGCTGAATCCTCCGCCCATGTTTCCCTGCACGATGCTGTCGTACACGCTGACGATCTCGTCGTAGTACTTGTCGCCGCCCTTCACCGTGGCCTGCACGAACATCATCGCGGAGTACTCGGCCAGCGACTCGCTGAGCCATTGATCGCGATAGGTTTTCCATCCGACTTTATGGCCCCACCACTCGTGCGCGACTTCATGCGTGCGAAAGAGCTCCGTCGCGCCGGGATGCTCTTCGTAGGCGAATTCGGATAAGTGGAGGAAGCCGTCGAAGGCCTGACCGTGACCCGCGGCGATGGCCGTGGCGTAGATCTGCGGCGTGTCGAGCTTGTCGTCGAAAAGGAATTGATAGAAGCGAAGCGAGTTCACGACGTCCGCCCCGGCGTTGCGGATCCGGTTGCCCGGATCGAGGCCGGTGACCGTTCCAAACGAGATCACTTTCGGCACGCCCGGAATCTCGAGCGGAACTTCGATGAAGCGCTCGGCGGTGGAGAAGGTCACCATCTTGGCGGGCTTCTCGACGACCCATACCGATGTTTTCGTTCCGTCCGGCGCTTCCGTCTCGCTGGCCCGCTTGCCCATCGAGCGCACTTCGTTGCGCTTCCCGACCTTCAACTCCAGATGCGCCGTGGTGGCGTCGAAGGCGTCGGGAATGGTCGGATACCACTCGTTTCCGGGCGCGTAGTTCGGCGTTTCAAAATCGTATTGAAAGGTGACGACGCGCGAGGCGTTGGCTCGCAGCGGCGCTGGAAAGATCACGGTCATCGTGCCGTCGGAGACATCGTTGTCGATGGCCGCGCTACGTGCTCCGATGTTGTCTCGCAGGATCGTCAGCGGCTGCCCTTTCTCGTCAATCGCTGAGACGCTCTTTGCAGTCGGATAGAGCTCCATCGCCAGCGCGCTGATACCGTCGATGTTCGGCGTGATCACTTCGCCGATCGTGTAATGGCCGTTGAGCATGGCCTGATCGGTTTCGCCGACGCGGCGCGAATTCCATTTGCCTTTCGAGAGGTCAGCTTTGATGTCGAGACTGCTGATCGTGGCCGGACGAATGTCTGCTGCGCCGTGCCCGCCGTCCGGCTCGCGGTCTTTGGCGCGATCGAGACTGACCCACACCTCTTCGGTGCTGCGGTCGAAGCGGATCAACTGGATCTCTTCGCGGCGTGCCGAGTCGTAGTCGAAGGTGAGCCAGTCGTAGTCGGGTGTCTTCATCGCCGCCGTCATCTGCAGCGCACCCGGATTCAGCATCGCGGCGATGACTTTGGCGTCGATGTCGCGGCCGAGGTCGATCAGCCAATGGTTTTCGCGGTTTTCGGCCAGGGCATTCTTCGCCCACTGAGCCTGCGGTCCGGGAAAGAGTTTGTCGATCGTGTCGTCCGAGACTCGCAGGACGAGCTGGGTGAAACGCACGTCGACCGAGGAGATGTCATGCCGGGAGAAGCGGCG
>DATAMS010000635.1:0-6760 GCA_036260495.1 Thermoanaerobaculia bacterium | reverse complement strand
CCTTGGCCGAACAAACTTTCAGTAGCCGTTCGAAAACAGCTGTCGTACGGGACGTTTCGCGAGCATCTGCCGTTCGTGAAGAACTCCTCAGCGTATTTTGAGACCAAAAAAAAAGGCGGCCCGCGGATTCGCTCGGTTCATCTACCGAAGTAGTAGAAGGGAGCGGTCTTTGGGCCAGCCAAGATCAGGGACGTAAGGTAGGTTCGAAGAATAGGCGTCGAAGCTTCCCAGGTCAACTCTTCACCGCAAAGAACCGGCTCCCGACGTTATCTATTCTGGCACCCTTACTTAATCACCGCCCTCACCCCGATCGTCCCGTTCGCGCTCGGATCGTCCTTTGACGTCACCGCGATCTGTTCTTCCAGCGCGCCGGCTTTGGCGCGGGCGCCGTCGACGGTCACGGTCAGCGCTTCCTTTGCCTTCGGCGCGAGCTTCGACTTGGCGTTGTATTCGTAATAGAGGCAGCGGCAGGCCGAGCGGGCTACGGTGAACGACAGCGGCGTCGAGGTCAGGTTCGTGATCTCGAACTGGCGCACGGCGCGCGTTCCTTTGCGAATGGTGCCGTAGTCGGCTACTTCGGGCGTGATGCGGATCGATGGCGTTGCGGCCACCGGGACAGGCACAACCGTGCCCCCTGCCGTGCCGGTTTCCGCAACCGTGCTCGTGGCCGGCGACTCGATCACCTGCGGCGCGTTCGCCTTCTTCTCCGAGCTGGCGCGCCAGATCAGCCATCCGATCACGCCAAGAACTGCGACCGCGATGACGAGCATGAGGAGCACGCGCGAGGAATTACCCGATGTCCGATTCGCGGGAATGGCCTCGTAGCTGGCGATGCCGTGACCGGCCGCCGGTTCCGAGGAGACGAGCGGGCGATTGCCGGGCGAGGTTCCCATGCGCGGCGGTTCCACGAGCCCAGGCGCGGTCGCGGACGGCACGCGATCGAGCTCATCGAGCTTGCGCACCGAGGCGTCGATGTCGGCGACGAGACGCTTGTACTCGGTCGCCAGATGCTCGGTCGGAGCGTCCGGAACCATCTGCGTCAGCGTGTCGCGATGGACCTTGTAATGCTGCCGCAGCACCTCGATCTCGCGGGCGCGATCGCCCCGCTTGACATTCACCGTTCCGAAATCGTCAGACATCCGTTCACCTCGAATCTCTGCATCTTTGCAAAAAGCGGGCGATGCGACAAATTGAGTGTTGTTTGTCTCGTTTCGCGGCCCGGAAAGTGCGATACGTTCTAGCGTGTTGCAACCATCGCCCGCATGAAAACCTACATCGCCCAGCTCAACCCCACAGTCGGCGCTCTGAACGCGAACGCCGATTTGATTCGCAACGCATACGACGAAGGTGTCGCTGCCGGCGCGAACGTTGTTCTCGTTCCCGAGCTTGCTGTCACCGGCTACCCGCCGCGCGATTTGCTCGATCGCGAGACTTTCGTCGCCGCCGCGCTCGCGACGCGCGACGCGCTCGCGGCCATGACCGGCGATGTCATGCTCGTCTTCGGCTGCATCACGCGCAACGCCTCGTGGTGCGGCAAGCCGTTGCACAACGCCGCGATCGTGGCGCGCAACGGGAAGATCATCCTCGAGCAGCACAAATCGCTGTTGCCGACGTACGACGTCTTCGATGAGATGCGCTACTTCGAGCCGGGCCGCAAAGTCGGCGTCGTCGACATTGCCGGCGTGCGCGCTGGCGTCGCCATCTGCGAAGACTTCTGGTTCGACGACGAAGTTCTCGGCACCAAGATCTACTGCCGCAATCCGATCGATGAGCTGGCGCGGCAAGGCGCGGAAGTCATCCTCAACATCTCCGCGTCACCGTTCAACAGTGGCAAGCGGCGCTCGCGCTACGACCTCTTTTCGCGCATCGCCACGCGTTACGACGTGCCGCTCGTTTACGTGAATCAGGTTGGCGGCAACGACGAGCTTCTCTTCGACGGCTCCTCGATCGTCATCGACGCCAAAGGCCGCACGATTTTTTGCGCGCCGGCGTTCGAAGAACATCGCTCGCTCGTGCAGCTCGAAGGCGAGCCATGCGAAGCAATCGTCTCGATGCCCGAAGACGCCGAGATCGGCCACGCCCTGATCCTCGGACTGCGCGACTACATCCGCAAATGCGGTTTCAAGGATGTCGTCATCGGTCTTTCCGGCGGCATCGACTCCGCGGTCACTGCCGCAATCGCGGTCGAGGCGCTCGATGCCGCGCACGTCACGGGCATCGCCATGCCGTCGCAGTTTTCGTCGCAGGGCTCCGTCGATGACGCCCGCGACCTCGCCGAAAGCCTCGGCATCGCCTTCCACACCGTTCCCATAGAGCCGATTTACAAACCGTACGAAGCTGCGTTCCACAAACTCTTCGGCGACGACACCTTCGATATCACGAACGAAAACGCGCAGGCGCGGATCCGCGGCAATCTGCTGATGGCCTGGTCCAACCGCACCGGCGCGATGGTGCTCTCCACCGGCAACAAATCGGAGCTGGCGGTCGGTTACTGCACGCTTTACGGCGACATGGCCGGCGGTCTCGCCGTTCTCGGCGACGTCTACAAGACGATGGTCTATCGCGTCGCCCGCTGGCTGAATCGCGAGCACACGCTGATCCCGGAATCGACGATGACGAAAGCGCCATCGGCGGAATTGCGGCCCAATCAGACCGATCAGGATTCGCTGCCGCCCTACGATGTGCTCGACGGCATCCTCAAGCTCTACATCGAAGAGTGGCAGGAGGTCGATGCCATCGTCGCCGCCGGTTTCGACCGCAAGACCGTCGAGCGCATTTTGAAACTCGTCGACGGAAACGAATTCAAGCGCAGCCAGGCCGCCCCGACGCTTCGCGTATCGACCAAAGCCTTCGGCAGCGGACGCCAGATGCCGATCGCGCAACGGTGGCGCCGCGAATGAAACGTGCCGCGCTCGTTGTCACGATTGCACTCCTCGTTCTGGCCTGTCAGCGTACCAACATTTCTCGCGCGCAATGGCAGGCGATGCCGCAGAACGAGAAGACGCTTTACGTTCGCACGCTCCTCGGGCACGAGAAATCGCGGGAAGCAAAAGGTGGAAACGATCTCGTTTTCGCGCAGTCAGCCGAGGAGTATGCGCGGCGGATCGATGATGCGTATGCGCGCGGCGATCAGCGACCGGTCGACGCGATTTTCGAAGAGATGGGGACGCGGCGGTGAAGATTGCCAGCGTAAGCGAATTGTTGTCATTCCGAACCGGCGAAGCACGGAGAGGAATCCCCTTCCTACGCAGCAGGACTCGCTCATCAGCAGGGGATTCCTCTCCGTGCTTCGCCGGTTCGGAATGACAAATCACAGGTCTTCTTCAGCTTCGCCCCCCGCCTCGTCCTGCTTTTCCTTCAGCCGCGCGATCTGAATTTCGAGGAACTCGTTGAGCGGCACGCGCTGCTCCGGCTCCATCTCCGCGAAGGAGATCGCGGTGCGGAAAACGTACTCCGGCCCGGACTCGACGCGGCGCACCTGCACGAGGGAGCGAATGATCTGACAGGGAATGTAGATGCCCCCGTAGCTTGGGAAGACGAGCGTTGCCGCCGAACCAGCGGGAAGCGGCGAGCGATGAATGACGGCGGCGCCGCTCAGACTCAGATCGATCAACTCGGCGTCGATGTCGGAGACCTGCACCGGGATCGACGCTGTGGGAAATCGCTCGGATCGGCGGCGGTCACGGCCGGAGGGCATTTCCGTATTCTGACACGGCGCGGTGTTACTTCAGCCGATCCTGCATCGCTTCCAGAAAATCGTGCGCGATCTTCGCGCCCGCGAACTCCGCCGGACCGGCGTCCTCGGCGATCACGGCGAAAGCAATCTTCGGCGATTCGACCGGCGCGAAAGCCAGAATCACCGCTTCCAGTCCGCTCTTGCGCTCGCCCGCCGTGCCGGTCTTCATCGCAAGCGAAATCCCGGGCACCAGCGCGCGGCGACCCGTTCCTTTCGGATCGGAGACGACTGCCTGCATCGCATGGACGATCGCTTCGGCGGCGGCTGGCGGCGCGAGTCGCACGTTCGTTTGCTGCGGGCTGGTGGCGACGACATCGCCGAGGATTGAGCGGCGTTGCACGAGCAAGCGCGGTGTCGTGAGCACACCGCGATTCGCGATCATGGAAGCGAGCATCGCAATGTGCAGCGCGTTCATCGATTCGTGCTCCAGACCGATGGCGAAAAATGCGGTCTCGAAATGATTGAAGACGGGGCCGATTGTTTTGCCGAGCGGAACCTGAAGGATGCCGAGGTTGGCGGCGGTATCGAAACCGGCAGCGGCCATGAAACGCTTCAGACTGTCGGTACCCAGACGAATACCTACGTCGGCGAAGAAGACGTTGCAGGAGACGGCGAGGGCATCGTCGATCGAATTCAGGACGCCGTGACCGGCCGCGAGCCAGTCGCCGAAGTGACGGCCATCGATCTCGAGAAAACCCTTGCACGTGTAAGGGAAGAGCGAGGCCAGATCGAGGCCGCCGCTCTCCGCGTTCAGTCCTGTCAGGATCTTCACGACCGATCCCGGCTCGTACTGATGCTCGAGCGCAAGGTTCGCCAGCGGACCGTTGCCGCGAGTGCTGGCGATGGCGAGGATCTCGTTCGTGCGCGGATCGATGGCCACGATGGAGCCGCGAAATCCGCTCAGCGCTTTCAACGCCGCCTTCTGCACGAATGGATCGAGCGTCGTTTCGATCGTGGCGTTTTCACCGAGTTGCGGCAACTTCGCACCGATCGTCAGCGCGCCGGCGTTGCGTGAAACGAGCGGCGCGAAGTCGTCATCGACTGGTGCCGCGGCATGGGCGCGGAGAACCGCGATTGTGCCGCCGTTGCGGTCGAAGACGTAGGGAACAGTGCCGCTCGCATGGGCGGACATCGCCCGCTGCAATGCCGAATAACGCGCCGCGTTGACATGCGTTTTGTCGATCGAGGCGAACGCTTTCTGCGCATCCGCAAGCCGGTCACTCGCAAGCAGCGCGGCGGCGCGATACAGCGGGACATCAGCGGACTCGTTCGTCTCGCGCGACGCGGCGTCGTACGACAAAAACGCGGCGTAGCGCTCGTGCGCGAACAGCCGCCGCGCCAGCTCATCTTTCGGAATCACGGAGAAGCGAATGGCGCCGACGCCGCCAAGATGTTCGGCAGCCGCGGATTCGTTGTCGGCGGAGAGATAGGCGGCGGCGAGAAGCTGGTGATAGTGCGACGGCCAGAGCCCGAGCCGCGACCACTTCTCCCCGATGGCAATCGCTTCCGCATTCCGCCCGCGCATCCAGGCGTCGCGCCCCTGACGTAGCGGCAACCAGGCGATGACGAAGAGCAACGCGATGAGAACAGCCAGCGTGATCGCCAGCGGCAGCACGAAGCGCCGCACACCGCTGCGGCTCCGTTGCACCTCACGCGATTGAATGTAATCGGTCGTCATGCAGGAACGATCGTGACGCGATCCCCGCGCCGGAGGTGCAATTCGGTTGCCGCGCTGCCACCGGCAACAGATATCTCGATGCAGCCGGTCGAGCCAACGATTGCGAACGCGCCCTCGCCGCTGTACGTGGTGCGAATGTTGTCGAGCCGCTGAGCGCCGATTACGACTGCGAACGGCGTCGCCGGCGGAACGATGTCGGTGATGCAGTTGCCGAAGCGATCGATACGAACAATTGCGCCCGGCTCGTAATCCAGCATCACCGGATCGCTGATGCGCGGGCCCAAATCATCGAGCGGAGTCCCATTCGCGATCGCCGCCGCGACCGGCGCAAATCGATCGCGCCCATGAAACGTGGTCGAGCCGCGCGGAAGGAAGAACGCATCGTTGGTTACGGAGAAGACCGACATAGGCCGGACGGACGTAGGCCGGACTGACGTAGGTCGGACAAACGTAGGTCGGACTCTCCAGTCCGACGATTCACCTGGAGAGTCCGACCTACGTTCCGACGCTTCACCGTTCGCATCGTCCGAAAGTCGGACTGGAGAGTCCGACCTACGTTCCGACCTACGTTGCGACCTACGTTTCACTTCTGGCAAGACAAAATGCAGCAAGCCATTGTCCGGCGCGAGAAAAACGCGCCCTTCCCACTCCGCCGCCAGAATCCTCCGCGACGTCCCCACGCCCGGATCGATGACGCAAACGAAGATCGTTTCCTCCGGCCAAAAGGCAACGACATCGCGCAGAAAAAACGCCGCCTCCCAAACATCGAATGGCGCGATCTCGTGCGTGAGATCTTCAATGCGTGCCTCGCAGCGCGATGCGATCACGCCCTTCATCGCGGCGACGTATGGATCACGCGTGCCGAAGTCGGTGATGAGTGCGATCGTGCGCATCGGAGCGCGGAAACTATACTTCCGCGGTGTTCCCGACCGTTCCGCCGCCAGCGCAGCGTCTCCTCGTCTTCGCGCGCCTGCCCGAGCTTGGCCGCGTGAAAACGCGCCTGGCGCAATCGCTCGGCGACGACCGCACTCTCGCGATCTACGAGGCCATGCTGCGCGATCTTCTGGCATCGATCGGACACGCAAACGCGGAAACGGAGATCGAGATCCTCTGGGCTCCGAGCGAGAACGCGAACGGCGAAATGCTCACGCGCGCGTTCGGCGATTTTCCCACCGCCATGCAGACCGGCCAATCCCTCGGCGACCGCCTTTCGATGTCCTTTTCCGAGCGCTTTTTCTTTCACGCCACGGAGAAAATCATCGCCATCGGCGTCGACGATCCGCAATTGCCGCGCGAGTTGATCGATCATGCCTTCGGACTCCTCGACTCCTGCGAATGGGTTCTCG
>DATAMS010000721.1:0-3554 GCA_036260495.1 Thermoanaerobaculia bacterium | reverse complement strand
GCCCTGAGACAACATCCCTTCACGCGAATCAACGATCCCCGCCGCCTGCAAAGGTGGCGGGGATTTTTCTTGGATGAGCCGCCGAAACGGGGCACTGACGAAGGCACACGTTTTGTCATTCCGAACCGGCGGAACCGCGGGGGTGTGATGGGCGGGCGGGAGCGGTGCAGCACGGAGAGGAATCCCCCTGCCGATATGGAGATGCGCGCAACGTAGGCGGGGGATTTCTCATCGTGCTGCACCGCTCCGCCAACCTTCCGCCCCCGCGGTTCCGCCGATTCGAAATGACAGAGCGTACTCATGAATCATTCGGACACGTACAATCGCACGCGTGGAAGACCTCATGCGACGCGCGCTCGATCTCGCCGCGCGCGGCCGCTACTCCGTGAGTCCGAATCCGATGGTCGGATGCGTCATCGTCCGCGACGGAAACGTCATCGGCGAAGGATGGCATCACCGCGCCGGCGAGCCGCACGCCGAGATCGAAGCTCTTCGCAATTGCGACGCCCGCGGCGCCACGATGATCGTCACGCTGGAGCCATGCGCGCACCATGGCCGCACGCCGCCATGCGCCGCCGCCATCATCGCCGCCGGCATTGCACATGTCGTCGTCGCCATGCGCGACCCTCACGAGGCGGCGAGCGGCGGCATCGAGAAGCTGCGCACGGCGGGCATCGAGGTCACAACGGGCGTCCTCGAAAACGAAGCGCGCAGACTCAACGAGATTTTCATCCACGCTGTCACCCATCGCCGTCCGTTCGTGCTGTTGAAAGCGGGAATGACGCTCGACGGCAAGCTGGCCACCGTCACCGGCGACAGCCAGTGGATCACCTCGGAAGCCTCACGCGAGAAGAGTCTGGCCCTGCGCGAGGAGTACGACGCGATCCTCGTCGGCGGCGGCAGCATCCGCGCCGACAATCCCCGCCTCACGCGCCGCCTCGGCCTGAACACGTCGGCTGCGGGCTGGACGCGCGTCATCCTCGATCGCAGCGCCGTCGTCCCACCCCACGCAACCGTTCTAACCGACGGCGGATCGACGATTCACATCACGAAGAACATCGATCTCGACGACCTGCTCGCCGATCTTTACGAACGTGGTATCCATTCGGTGATCGTCGAAGGAGGCTCGCAGATCCTCTCGGAGTTCATCCGACGCGGGATGTGGCAGAAGATGATCCTCTTCGTCGCGCCGATGGTCATCGGAGGAGCGATTGCGCCTTCGATCTTCAGCGGCGAGGGCATCGCGAAGTTGGCTGACGCATATCGCTTTCGCTTTGATCGGGTGGACATTGTGGGGAGCGATGTCATGATTACTGCCTATCCATGATGTTCACCAGCGGCTGCGAAATTTGCGTGACGTGCCGGCAACTTGCAATACTCCGCTCATGACTGCCGCCGGCAAGCACATTCTGGAAGATTTCGAGACGCTTCCCGACCTCGAAAAGCGCGAGGTACTCTCCAATCTTCTGAAGCTCTCTCGAGGAATCTCCTATCCAGAGATGTCTGACGAAGAGTTGGTGGGGACGGCGAATGCAGTCTTCCTCGCTTACGACGCACTGGAAGACCACGGTTGAGCATCCCTGACCGCGGCGAGGTCTGGCTTGTGGATCTCGGACTAGCCGCCAAGGTTCGCCCGTGCCTCGTTCTGAGCGTTCCTGTCGCAGACTCGGACCGAGCGTTAGCTGCACTCATCCCACACACGACGGCGGCACGCGCCACACGATTCGAGTGTTCCGTTCCGGTCGGTTTCCTGAAGCCGGGCGCGTTCGACGCACAAGGGATCGTCACTGTTCCTCACGCCAAGCTTCTTCGTCGTCTCGGAACACTTCGACCGGAACAACTCACCGAAATCGAAGACGCCGTGTGTCTTTGGCTCGGCATTAAGCGGTAACTTACGAGACGTACATGTTCACCGGAATCATCCATCGCACCGGCATCATCGAATCGCTCGTCATCAGCGAGTCGGGCGCGCAACTGCGTTTGCGCAATGAGGATCCCGAGCCGTTCCTGCGCGGCGAGAGTCTCGCAGTCAACGGCGTCTGCCTGACCGTCCTGCCGCAGGACGACGGATCGCTCCTCACTGACGTCTCGAACGAAACCCTCGCGCGTACAACCCTCGGCGCGCTCGTTCGCGGCGCGCGCGTCAACGTCGAGCGGGCGATGGCGCTTGGCGACCGGCTCGGCGGGCATCTCGTTCAGGGGCACGTCGATGGAGTGGGAACGCTGCAGTCCATCAAGCGCGAAGGCGCGTTCGCGGTATATCGCTGGAGTCATCCCGCCGGGTACGCGGCGCTCATCGTCGACAAAGGGTCCATCGCCGTCGATGGCGTGTCGCTGACCGTCGTCGAACCTGATGGCTCCACGTTCGGCGCGGCGCTCATCCCCGAAACCCTCGCGCGCACCAACCTCGGCGATGCGGTCGAAGGCAATCGCGTGAATCTCGAGGTCGACATGCTCGCCAAGTACGTGCAGTCGCTCGTCGCGCCATACCTCCGGCGCTGAGCGCATTACACTGTCGCGGCTTTGATCGTCTACAAGAAGACGCAGCATCTGCGGCTCACGCGCGCGCACGTGCCCGAGCCGCCGTATTGGGCGGCCACGACGATTGCGCCGTACAGCCCGCGGCGCGCCGCACCGATCGCCATCGATTACATCGACCTGCGCGCGTCGTGCGCCGACCGCTTCGAAGTGACGGTGTGCGAGAACGTGCGCGACGATCTCGAGCGCACCACCGCGCGCCATCCGCTGCACGCGCCGGTGTTGATCGACGCGACGGAGTTCGCCGAGGTGATTTTCCGGCGCGGGCAGGAAGCGTTGCAGTTCTGCGCGGAGCAGCAAGTCGCCGCCTTGCATCTCGTCTCCGCGCGCGGCGAGCTGCCGGCGGAGATTCAGGACGATACAGTCGTCGCCATCGCGCCCTTCCCGCTCGAATTCTCGCGAATCGAAACGCTGTTCGCCGAGGCAAGGGAGCGGGGGCTTCGGTGGGGCGTGGTGATTCCGATCATTTATCCCGTCACGACCGATCTCTCCGCGTTGGCGGAGCTCGCCGAATTGGCAAAGAAGTATGCCGCGTCGTTCTTCGCCGGAGCACCAATCGAGCTCGACGCCACGGCGCGCAACGCTCTCGCGCGATCGCTCACCGGCGATGATCACAACGACACCTACGAGATGCTCTTCCACGCCGACCTCGGGCCCATCCGATTGGCGACCGAGCGTCACATCGCCGCGCTGGCGGGCGAGATCAACGCGGAGGATTTCGTCATTCCGCCGCGATGGGACCGCCGCTCGAACTGGAACGGCGCGGTGCTGCTGACGCTGCTCGCGAACCGAATCCTGGCGATGAATCGCGACGAAGACCTGGCCTGGCGTCTGACGCGCTCGGCCAAGGTCATCGCACAACTTGAAAAGCCGATCGAGCGCGTGGCTCAGGCCGCCAGCCTCGGCATCATCGACTCGCTCGACGAGATCAGCATCGATCTCCTGACCGAGTGGCTCGAAACCGGCAGATCAAGCTTTGCCGGACACATCGAGAAGCAGTGGCGCCTGCGAAGAGA
>DATAMS010000719.1:0-3527 GCA_036260495.1 Thermoanaerobaculia bacterium | reverse complement strand
AGATAGACTGACGCTCCAAGTCTCAACGGTGCGTTGCAAACAAACGTCTCGTTAACGTGATCGTCCGTCGCCAAATCGCCCATCAGCGTCAGCTCATTGCCGTTAAGCGTGTACGTTCCATTGAACGTCACCGGCCCTACGACTACGCCGGCCATATCGTTCGTGACCGTGTTGTTCGTCAGGCCCGCAGGAAACACCAGCGCCTCGCCCGCCGCTGGAACCGTCTGCGGCGACCAGTTCTGCGGGTTCGACCAGTTACCGCTTACCGCGCCGGTCCACGCCTTCGTTGTGGCAAGCGCCGGAAGACAGACCAGTAACGACACAACGATTACGATTCGTTTGCGCATGAGGACGATTTCCTGAGAGGTAAGGTCGAGGGTAGAACGACTTTGTACCATATTGCAACAAAAACGCCGCCCGAAGGCGGCGCTGCATCACAGGGTCGTGTGATTCCGGCTACGCGTTCCCGCCTTCGCCGCCACTATCGTTACCACCCGTTTTCGGCTCATCGGATGAATTGCGCTCGTTGTTGAAGCGTGGCGCGCCACCTTCGTGACGCGGGCCGCCTTCGTGGCGGGGACCTGAGTCGCGGCGCGGGCCGCGGTCGTGATCGCGGCGAGGGCCACGGTCTCCGGAGCCGCTGCGTCCGCGGTCGCCGCCGCCACCGCGCGGGCCACGATCGCGATCGCCGCCAAAGCCACCGCGTCCTCCGCGGTCGCTGCCACCGCCGCCCGGGCCGTCGCGGCGCGGGGCGCGGGCTGCGGCTGCTGCTTCCTCTTCCGTCGGAGGCGGCAGCAGCGGTTTGCGCGAGAGGCGGATCTTGCCGCTGTCGGGCTCGATGCCAACGACCTGCACTTCGATCTCGTCGCCGATCTGCATGACGTCGGTCACCTGGCCGACGCGGCCGTGCGCCATCTCGGAAATGTGCAGCAATCCATCCTGACCCGGCAGGATCTCGACGAACGCTCCGTACGGCTCGATGCGCTTGACGGTGCCTTTGTAGTTCTTGCCAATCTCGGCGGATGCGGTGAGGCCTTTGATGATGTCGATGGCACGATTGGCCGAGGCGACGTCGCTCGATGCGATCGTGACTTTGCCATCGTCGGCGACATCGATCTTCGTCCCGGTCTCTTCGACGATCCAGCGAATCGTCTTGCCGCCGGAACCGATGACGTCGCGGATGCGGTCTTTCGGAACCATGACCGTGTAGAGGCGCGGCGCGAACTCGGAGAGCTCGGCGCTCGGGCCGGTCACTGCGGCATCCATCTTGTCGAGGATGTGCAGCCGGCCTTCCTTCGCCTGCGCCAGCGCTTTGGCCATGATCTCGCGCGGCAGTCCGGCCACCTTGATGTCCATCTGCAGCGCAGTGATGCCCTTGCGCGTGCCGGCGACCTTGAAGTCCATATCGCCTTCGTGATCTTCCATGCCGGCGATGTCGGAAAGGATCGCTACTTCGCTGGCGTGCTCGCCGGTGACGAGACCCATCGCCACGCCGGCAACCGAAGCCTTCATCGGAACGCCGGCCTGCATCAGCGCGAGCGAACCGCCGCACACCGAGGCCATCGAGGAGGAGCCGTTCGACTCGAGAATGTCGCTCACGATCCGAATCGTGTACGCGAACTCATCCTCGGTCGGCAGCAGAGCAGCCAGCGCGCGGCGCGCCAGGTTGCCGTGACCGATCTCGCGCCGTGCGGGACCGCGCATGAACTTCACTTCGCCGACTGAAAACGGCGGGAAGTTGTAGTGGAGCATGAAGCGCTGGAAGGTCTCGCCTTCGAAGTCTTCGATCTTCTGCGCTTCCTGCGGCGTGCCGAGGGTGACGGTCACGAGCGCCTGCGTCTCGCCGCGGGTGAAGATGGCCGAGCCGTGCGTGCGCGGCAGAACCTTCGTATCGATCGTGATCGGGCGGATCTCGTTGAACGAGCGGCCGTCCACGCGGCGCTGTTCCTTGAGCATGAGGTTGCGGAAGATCTGCACTTCCATTTCGCCCCACGCGGCGCCGACCGCGGAGAGGCGCTCGGTGTCTTCCGGCGGAACGGATGCGACGATCTCCGCTTTGAGTGCTTTGAGCGCGGCGTAACGCGGGTGCTTGCCCGTGGTCAGCATCGCGTCTTTCAGGCGCGCGCCGTACGCCGACATCAACTCGTTCACCAATTCGTCGGTGAACTTCGCGGTGTAGGTGACGTCGAGCTTCGGCTTGCCGGCTTCGGCGCGCAATTCGAGCTGCAATGCGCAGAGGCGGCGGATCTCGGCGTGCGCGGCGTCGAAGGCATCGAGAACGACGGTCTCGTCGACTTCGCGAGCGCCCGCTTCGACCATGACGATCGCGTCAGGCGTGCCGGCGACGACGAGGTCGAGGTCGCAAAGGTCGCGCTGCGCGTTTGTCGGATTGACGACGATCTTGCCGTCGATGGAACCGATGCGGACGGCAGAGATTGGGTTCGGGAAGGGGATCTCGGAGATCACCAGCGCCGTCGATGCGGCGTTGATGGCGAGGATGTCGGGATCGTTTTCACCGTCGGCCGACAAGACCAGCGCGATGATCTGCGTCTCCTGCCGGTAGCCCTTCGTGAAGGAGGGGCGGAGAGGACGGTCGATGAGACGGGAGGTGAGGATTTCTTTTTCGGTAGGACGGCCTTCGCGCTTGAAGAAGCCGCCCGGGATGCGGCCGCCGGCGTAGGTGTATTCCTTGTAGTCGACGGTGAGGGGCATGAAGTCGCCGAGGACCATGCCGTCTTTGTAGCAGGCCGTGGCCAGGACGACCGTGTCACCGTAACGGATGACGCAGGCGCCATTGGCCTGACGTGCAACCGCACCGGTTTCGAGCGAAAGCGTACGCCCGCCGATCTGGAGCTCTTTCTTGAACATTCGATTCCTTTGGTGCCCGAGGCCACTCATCACCTCGATGCGTTTGAATTGTCCGCTGTGGCCGGACGATGGGATCCAGCCGGAGGGGAGCGCGCGGCGTGCCACGCGCCAGAAAAAACTTCGGGCGCACATGACGTGCGCCCGTTTGCTGCGGGCGTGATCGCGCCCTGATGTGGTTACTTGCGGATGCCCAGTTTGTCGATGATGGTGCGGTAGCGGTCCTGGTCCGTCTTCTTGAGATAGTCCAGAAGGCGGCGGCGGCGGCCGACCAGCTTCAGGAGGCCGCGGCGGCTGTGATGGTCCTTCGCGTGCGTCTTGAAGTGCTCCGTCAGGTAGGTGATGCGGTTCGAGAGGAGTGCGATCTGCACTTCTGGCGATCCGGTATCGACGTCATGGACTCGATACGAGGTTATGAGCTCAGTTTTCTGCTCTTTCGTGGTTGGCAAATCCGTGTCTCCTTAAGACTTAAACCCTTGTAAATGCAATGCGTCCGCTTTGAAACGCGACACGATAACAGCGGCGCGGATCAAAATCAATCCCGCGACGCCTGAAGCAACGTACAGCTACGTCAGTCCGCACCTGAACCGCCGCTTCTCCTCTAGAATTGCATCATGGCCACGACCCGCGAGCTTGCCATCCCGATCCCTCACGAGGCCATC
>DATAMS010000718.1:0-12122 GCA_036260495.1 Thermoanaerobaculia bacterium | reverse complement strand
CGCAAGGAGACAGGAATTGCGCGGGGTTTTGACTTCTTCGACGATCAGATTCCGGAACGCGCGGATCAGGCGCTTGGCGGAATTCAGCGTAATGGGAACGAAACCGCGGCGATTGCCGGGAAATGGATCGGAGCGCATACGACGCAACCGGTTTTCTTCTTGTTGCACTTATACGAACCGCACGCACCTTACGAAGCGCCGGAGCCATTCCGCTCGCGCTTCAAGCCCTACGACGCCGAAATCGCCTCCTCCGATGCAATCGTGGGCCGCTTCCTCGACGCGCTCAAACGGCTCAAGATTTACGACCGCGCTCTGATCATCATTCTCTCGGATCATGGCGAAGGTCTCGGCGATCATGGCGAAGATGAGCACGGAATCTTTCTTTATCGCGAGGCCATCCAGGTTCCTCTGTTGGTCAAGTTGCCCGGGGCGACACATGGTTCGCGGATCTCAGCGACGGTGGGGCTGCGCGATGTCATGCCGGCAATTCTCGACGAGCTTCACATCCCGCTTCCAACAGGATTGACGGGCCGCCCGTTGTTTGCTGGAAACGCGGCATCGCGCGACGTCTACAGTGAGACGTTCTATCCGCGGTTTCATTTCGGCTGGAGTGATTTGCATTCGCTTACCGACGGCACAAAACACTACATCGAGGCTCCGCAGCCGGAGCTGTATGACCTTCACGCCGATCCGGGCGAGACGACCAATCTCGCCGGCACAGATCGCCGGACGTACTTTGCGATGAAGCAGGCCATTACGCCGATGCTCAAGGACGCTGCCGCGGCGACGGCGGTGCCACCTGAAGAAGCGGCGAAGCTCGCGGCACTCGGATACATCGGCAGCGCTGGGCCAACAACACCCGGAGAAGCGCTGCCCGATCCGAAAGAAAAGCGGCAAGCCTTTCGCGACCTGCGAAGCGCGTTCTCACTGTTTCGTGCAGGAGACAACGAAGCCGCACTGGCAGCGTTTCAGAAAATCCTTCGCGAGAATCCGCGCATGACCGACGTATGGGATGTGACCGCCAAAACCTACTGGCGGCTCGGACGCGAAGACGAAGCCATCGCCGCCGCGAAACAGGGTCTGAAAACAAATCCCGGCTCCCCTGTTCTGGCCATGACCGTAGCCAACTTCGCGCTGGAGGCTGGACGCCTCGACGATGCGCAACAACACGCGGAGCTGGTTTTGAAACTCGATCCGCCGCGCGCGCACGAGATTCTGGCCAGGGTTTTTCTTGCGCGTGGCGATCTCGCCAATGCAGAGAAGGAAGCGCGGCAGGCCATTGGCGGCGGCGACCGCGCCGCGTCGAATGTCACACTGGCGCGCGTCCTCAAACAGGCCAATCGGTATCAGGAATCGCTGGCCACCCTCGATGACGCCGCGCGCATCATCGCGACAGAACACAAGCCGCCATTTGCCGGTCTGTCGTTCCTGCGCGGCGACCTGCTGGCCCGTATGGGACGCAATGCCGAAGCGGAAGACGCGTTGAAGCAGGAGATCGCGCTTTCTCCCGGCGATGTCCGCGCCTACCAAAGCCTCATCGTGCTGCTCGTGAGTGAAGGGCGCGGCGACGAAGCCACCCGTCTTGTCTTCCAACTCATGAATACAGCGCCCACCGCCGCGAACTTCGCTGCGATTGCGGAAACGCTCAAGACTCTGGGCGACGGAAACGGCTCGCGGTATTGGGCGAGCCGAGGATTGCAGAAGTTCCCGGGCGATCCGCGGATCAGAAAGTACGCTGGCTGATGCCGATGGACTTCTTCAAACAGAAACGTAACCGCTGGCTCGTCGCGATCGGTATTGTGATCGTGCTTGCGGCGATCGTATTTGGGCTGATTCTTCGCCGCCGGCACGAGGCACCGGATGTCATCCTCATTACGATCGACACGCTCCGCGCCGACGCCCTCGGATTTGCCGGCAACCATCGCGTCAGTACGCCCTATCTCGACAGTCTGGCCGCGCGCGGCACCGTGTTCACAAACGCGCATGCGCACAACGTCGTCACGCTGCCATCCCACACCAACATCCTCACCGGTCTCTACCCGTATCAACACGGAATTCGCGACAACGCGGGATTCACGCTCGATCCCAGCCATCCAACACTCGGCGCGATGTTGCACGAAGCCGGTTTCGCCACCGCCGCGTTTGTGAGCGCTTTCCCGCTCGACTCGCGTTTCGGACTCAACGCCGGCTTCGATGTCTACGACGACAAATATCGCGAAGGATCGAATCCGCTCGATTTCGTCGTCCAGGAGCGGCCGGCGGAAGAAACGCTCACCGCGGCGGTCAAATGGTACGACTCCGTTGCCAACCGGAAGAAGTTCTTATGGGTCCACCTCTACGATCCGCACGCTCCCTATGACCCGCCCTCGCCGTTTCGCGAGCAGTATCGCGATGCTCCCTACCTCGGCGAAGTCGCTTATGTTGACTCGCAGTTGTCGCGATTCCTCGAGCCGTTGCTCCAAAGCCATCCCAACACGCTCGTCGTCATCACCGGCGATCACGGCGAAGCCCTCGGCGACCACGGCGAGCAGACGCACGGCCTCTTCGCTTATGAATCGACATTGAAGGTCCCTCTGATCATCGTCGATCCTGACCAGCCGCCGCGCAGAGAGACGTCCTACGTAAGGCACATCGACCTCGTCCCGACGATTCTTCGCCGCCTCGGCCTCCAAATTCCTCCAACTCTACCCGGGAATCCCCTGCTGCCAGGCACCGGCAACGCAGATAGCTATTTCGAGGCAATCTCCGCGTCGCTCAATCGCGGATGGGCTCCTCTTGTGGGTCTGATCCACGGCGGGCGTAAGTACATCGATCTTCCGGTGCCCGAGCTCTACAACCTGGCCGCCGATCCCGGAGAAAAACAAAACCTGGCGGAGACCGATCGCCGCGACCTGTTCGCAATCCGCAAGCTGCTATCGGACAACGCTCCGGCCGCGCAAAACATCAAACGCAGCGTCGATCCGGCCGAGAAAGCGCAACTCATGAGCCTCGGATACATCTCCGGCTCCTCGGAAAAGAAGAACTACACGATTGCCGACGATCCCAAGAATCTCATCGGCGTCGACAACGAGCTTCATGAAGTGGTGGCGCAGTATCAAACCGGGCAGATTCCGAAGGCGATCGACACTCTCCGAAAAATCCTGAAACGCGATCCCAACATCAAAGTTGCCGCCGAGATGCTCGCCTTCATGCTGCAACAGAACGAAAACCCGTCAGCAGCAATCGACATGCTGCGCAAGGCCGTCCGGGCAGGCGCGGCCAACGAAGCGATGCAGGTACGCCTCGGTCTGTTGCTCAGCGCAACCGGACAGGCAAAGGAAGCGCTCGAAACCTTGCGGCCATTCGCCTCGGGGCAAGATCCCGACGTCCTGAACGCATACGGAATCGCGCTGGCGGACAGCGGCGACCTTCAGGCCGCTCGCACGCAATTCGATCACGTCTTATCGATCGACCACACAAACGCCACCGCCTATCAAAACCTCGGCGTCGTCGCGTTGCGCGCCGGCGATGTTGCAGGCTCACGCGCCAGCCTCACGAAGGCATTGGCCCTCAACGACCAGCTCCCGACCGCATTGAACCTGATGGGCGTCATTGAAATGAAGAGCGGCCATCCCGACGCAGCGATCAACTGGTGGCGCAAAGCGGTCAAGGCCGATCCGCGGCTTTATGACGCGATGTACAACCTGGCCATCGTCGCCAGCCGCACCGGCAGAAAGGACGTGGCCCGCGAAGCCTTGCATCGCTTCATCGAGACAGCGCCCCCGCAACGGTATGCCGACGACATCGTGACCGCGCGTGCGTTACTGGGCCAGTTGGAGCGTTGAGGCGCTGATTACAGGTAAGGGGCCGTTGTTTAGCAGATCTACTGAATCTCTCGAATGACAAAATCTCCGCCCCGAGACGTCGCTTTCAGTAGTGCGTCCAGTTTCTCGAGAGTGGGTGCAGCTTCACCGCGCTCATACCTTGCGTAGGCGTTTCGTGAGGTCGCGCCCAGCCGCGACGCCATTTCGCGCAGAGATACGCCACTCGCTCCTCTTCGCCGTCGCAGCAGGAGCGCGATCATCGATGTTGCATCGGAGCCTGAGACCTCAAACTCTGTGCGACCGGTTGCGTGCACGGTCGCTCGGAAGCCGCGGCGATTTACCGCGGTCTCGATCCAATCCTGAATCATCTCGAGCGCTTCACGGCGTGTGCGGCCTTGCGTCAATGCATCAAGCATCGGAACCTGGGCCAACCACCACCGGCCATCTCGCTCCACTTTTCCGGCAAATCTCATACTTGACCTCCGCAGGCACGTCGCAAAATCGCTCGCGCGAGTTGTTCATTCACTTCCGCATGACGTGGCACATACTTACTCCTCACCTTCGCCGTCTGTCCAGACGTCATGCCGGCTACCGTGCCGGAGGAAGCGCCAGCCACATTGCATCAGGCGCCTCTCGAGCTCACGCTTCTTCATGCACGGCCTAAGTGTACACTAAGATGTGTCGTCGCTCGGAGTGCAGCGTCCCAGACGTTGCCAGCGAGCGCACGCCACTAGTACGGATCCCCGCTCAACACCCCGTCGATGACATCGATCGTCTTGTAGCCCGTCGGAGGGAGGTTCGACAAATCGATCGTCTGGCCATTGTCGAAGTGCCAGATCTTGAATCCGCGGTATGTGAGCGGCTTGCCTTTTTCGAGGACTTCGGCCCGATGATCGGCGACGATGACGTTTACCGGCCCGTTCCCGAATACCGTGGCGATTCCTTTCCCGTCCATGATCGCATCGGCTCCCTCGTTGACACCGAGGCCGATGAGCCGGGACTCGCGCTTTTCGTCGAGCGCACGGGCGAGAAAGACGAGCAGGCGGCCCATCCGATCGCGCTTCTTGAAATGCGTGTCGGTGATGACACCGTGCAACGGAGGCCACTCGAAGAAATCTCGCGAAAGACTGACGTCGATACTGAACGGATCTTTGAGGACATCGGCAGAGACCGCGCTCTGATCGGGACAGGCGTCGTAAGAAATCTCCCCCTGAATCGCCAGTCCCGCGCTCGTGCCGCCGACCCCTCCGCCGCGGCGGTAAACCGATTTCACCGCGGCTTCGACGGGCGTCCCTTTGATCCAGCGGATGTAATTGCACTGATCGCCGCCGGCGAAGAAGACGATCTCGGCGTTCCGGACATCGTTGATGACATCGGGACGCGCGGCGGCTTTCCTATCCCTGATGAGAAGCGTGACGGCAGAGCTCACGCCTTTCATCCCCATGAAGTATGGGTTGTAGTCATCGCCTCCCGTGGCGCGGAGCACGACGACGTCGAGCTTTCGCTCGCAATCCGTGCAACCACGCACGCGGTCGATTGCCGCTTGCATCGCCACGTCGTGATCGCCGCCGCCACCGGCGAGAATCAGGATCGGGCCTTGAAGCTTCGGCGATTCAGTAACGGGATTGCCAGCGACGTAGCGAGCGAAGGGAGGAAGGGGCGGTTCCGGCTTCAGATATTTGTCATACCAGGCCACATAGCGCGTCAGCCGGTCCGCGACGTAACTCGGCATGGTGATGCCGTGATGCTGGCCGGGATAGATCACCAATTGCGTGTCGACTCCCATGCTTCTCAATGCCTGGTACATCTGCTCGCTGCCGATGACCGGCACGTTGAAATCGGAGGTGCCGCCGAGGTAGAGGGTGGGAGTCTTGATGCGGTCGGCGTGGAGGAATGGGTACGAAACGCGGAGCCACGCATCCGGATTCTTCCAGGGTGGCCCGAGCTCGAGGTCGTATTGCGCGATGTACTCATCGCTGCCGTACATCGACAACTGCAACGCGCTTCCCGCTCCGGAAATGGCGGCTTTGAATCGAGGATCGGATGCCGTCGTGTAGTCCGTGAGGATCCCGCCGTAACTCCAGCCGCCGATGCCGAGGCGGTTCGGGTCGGCGATGCCGGAAGCGACCGCGTAGTCGGCGGCGGCCAGCAGGTCGGTCACTTCCTTGTTGCCCCAGTCGGCGAAGATCGCCTTTTGATATGCGTTTCCGCGGCCGGCGCTTCCGCGATAGTTCACGGCCAGCACAACGTAACCATTGGCCGCCAGAAACTGACGCTCGAAACTGAACGCGTACTGGTCCTGCGAATTCGGACCGCCGTGAATGTTCAGGATCGTCGGATACTTCTGGCCGGCCACGTACGACGGCGGCTTGAAGATCAATCCATGTACTTCGTTGCCGTCTTTCGCTGTGCAGGTGAAATTGTCGACGCTGGCCAGCGCGATCTTGCTGAGCCACTCGTCGTTTTCGTGTGTGATCTGGCGCAGCCCGCCTTTCTCATAAACGTGTACTTCGTCGGGCATGCTCGCTGTAGAAGAAAGCAGGGCGAATGCGCCGTCGTTTCGCGGCGAGATGGATGAGACGACGCGCCGGCCCATCTTTTCAGACGGTGTGAGATTCTCGATCGCGCCGCCGGCGGCAGGCATCCGCGCAAGGTAAGCGATGCGATCGTCCTGCACGATGAACGAGATCTCCTTACCATCAGCGCTCCAGACGATGGGCTCCTGCACGGCCCGGTCGAGCGTGGCCGTCAGCACGCGCGGTGCGCCGCCGGCTGCGAAGATCACCGTCAGCTTGTTGAGGTTGTACGCGGTGAATTTCGGCTCGTCGCCTTGCAGGTACGCGATGGACTGGCTGTCCGGACTCCACGAAGGCACTCCATGATCCGGCCCAGGGAACGTCGTTAGCTTCCTCGGCTGCGCTCCCGCCCTCGGCTCGATGACGAAGATGTCATCGTTCTCGGCGCGGTCGGGATCCTGTTCGCGATTGCTGACGAACGCGATCAAGCGTCCGTCCGGCGACCAGCTCACGTTCGTTTCGTTCCATGTACCCGATGTGAGCGGCTCGCTCTTGCGTGACTCGATATCGAAGAGCTGCAGATGGGTGCGCAGCGAGCCGAGATAGCCGTCGGAATCCTCTTTGAAGTGATAGCGGTCGATGACGATCGGCGGCGCGGTCTTGCGCTTCCAGTTTTCCTTCTTCTCCGGGTCGGAGCTCGGGTCGAAATCATTAACGACCAGCACGAGCCGCTTCCCGTCGGGCGACCACGCGTAGCTGGAAATCCCGCCTTTGATATTGGTGAGCTTCAGGGCCTCGCCGCCGCGCCTGTCGAGCAACCACACTTGCGAGCCCAGCTTCTTCTCGTCGTCGTCTCCGCGCTTCGCAAGGAAAGCCAAATAGCGCCCATCCGGACTCCAGCGCGGTTTGCTCTCACTGTTCTCGGATGTGGAAGTCAGTCGGATGCGATCCGCGCCGTCCCAGCTGGACATCCAGAGATCGGTGTCACGCTTGTCCTTCTCCGCGTCGATCGTGCTCACGGTGTAGACGATCCACCGCCCGTCCGGCGACACCTGCGGATCGGCAACACCACGCTGCTTCGCCGCATCGGCAACGACGAGATTTCTCCGTTCCGCGACAGCTTGCGCGGTTACCGTAGCCGATGAAAACACCGTCATGAGGACCGCGACGGGACATGCCCACCCAAACCAACGCTTCGCCATTAACAACCTCCCTGAAAATGGAAACCTCGGACCGCGCCGGGATTCTAGCCGACAGAAGCAGGCACCCCCGCACCGTTGCCTGCTATTCGTCGACCGTGGGCGAAAATCTGTAGCCGCTGCGAGCTTGAACTTTCCTACCGGTGGCCCGAGGCGTCGAGTAAGTGGCTGCGAGAGGGGCCCAACCGTGACGAGGGTGCGCGACCTCAAATCACTGGCTGGTCAACTGGTAGCGCATACGGGATTTGAACCCGTGTTACCGCCGTGAGAGGGCGTTGATCACCGTGACGTTCCTCGACATTCTCCGCATGGCTATCGGCCCGGCTATCAGTACCCGGACCTCTACGTGTGCGATAAAAAACGTCCCTACCTGTCCCGTTCGCCCTTCGTTCGCTTCCCCCCCGTCCGGAGCTTCCCGCACGGCGAAGATGGACGTCGAAAGGAGGTTCGAGATGAGACGAGTCGTAAGGTTCGACCGATGATCCGTCATTACCCTGAGAGCTTAAGAGTTGCGCCGAGACTACTGTCGCACACCGCACCAGGAAACATCCAGTGAAGTCCCTGTTGCGCTGACCAAATAGAATCCGAAATCGTTCGGATCCTTTGTCGCGAGATTCGGAGCCTCTTCGAGGATAACTGGGCCGATTTCACTGAGGCTTCTTTCGTGACGATGACCAAATGCAACAATGGCGTCGACCCCTCGTCGTCTCGAAAGCTCGGCGGTGAGAATTTCGAAGATCTCCTCCGATTCTTTGACATCGTTATGAAGAAAGACGGAGAGAAACCACGGGCTTGAATAGAAACGATCCCAGACCGGATCTTGAGAATCAGACGAGGTAAGTCGCGGTAACCGCCCCAGTCCCGTCCAGAGGGGCGGGTGATGTTGAACCAAAACGATATGTTTGACGGTGCGCGGTAGCTTCGAAAGAACGGCGCGCAAGTTGTTGATCTGCTTCCGGCCCGTGATCCCAATGGCGTTCCGGCCAACCTCAGCAGAGTCGCCGAGGGACGTGGTCAGTCCTATGAACGCGGTGCTCGTTGGTCGGTCGATGTAATACGTAGGAAACGACTCAACGATGTCTTGAAAATAATGGAAACGAATCGATCGAAGATCATGAGCGCAAAGCCCTCGACAGCTGGCCATCTGCAATTTGACTTCACTCGGAGTTCCGTCGGTGTCAGGAATGCACGACATGACGCATTCGGCGATCTGTTGAGGGAAGGTCGACACATTGGATTCGTCCGGTGCCCTCTTAACGTAGTCGGTCAAGTTGATGCCGGCCGTGTTCACCGCCGTGAGGTGCCGAGCTTGAAACTCAACGGCGCGGAAAATTCGCGGCTCGACGTCGAGACCCGAGGCCTCAGCCGCCCCGGGCCACCGTACAGGCCGCTCAGCGGGGTCCTTCTCGAAGAAATGATTCACATCGTGATTCCCGGTGGCGATGAAAACCGCGATGCCGGGATCAAGCCTTCCCATGAACTGCTCAACGAGTCTCCACTGCGCGGCGGTACCCTCGTCCGTGATATCGCCAGAGATCACAAGCACCCGCGGTTTTTTTCGGTTGATAGCGTCAAGGATCGCCGGAAGCCTTGAATTTCCAGGCTCTCGGCCGTCGCGCGTCCGATCGTGGTCAGTGATGTGAAGATCGCTGATGTGAGCGTACACCGGCTGAAACGCGAAGCCGCGGCACGGTTTCGCGGCGTGCGGGCGCGTCACGGACGGATGATAGGAATGTACGTCATGCAACGTGATCGCGATCGGTGCCGAAAGTTGGGCGATGATCCCCGCGACGTAGATGGCGAAGAAGATAGCGAGCACCGTCGGCGCCGCGTTTACCGAAACTTTGATGACGATAAGCGCTGCGATGGTGGTAAGCATCGCGAGCCCGTACAGAACCATCACACGAACGTCCGACGGTGAGGGCGGGACACCTATCGAATCCCACATGACGATCGAGAGCATTGGTAATGCGCTAAGGAACGCCGTGGCCGCGCCAACCCTCCTGCGGCCGGTTGTGCGACTGTCATCCGCCGTGACGTCCTTCCACAGGAGCATCGGAAGGAAGATCGAGCAACCACCGATCAGCAACAGGAGAATGCCGGGAGTGAGGTCGGAAACCATGCTCCATGATCGCCGAAGTCCGGGACGTCGGCGACGCCTTTCTGAGGCCGCCAAGAACTCTGACAGCACAGCGTGTTGACGCAGTATTGCCAAAATGCTCGCCCATGCTCATTGCTTTGCCGTCCCATTCGCCGCATTCGATGAAGGCGGTCGACGACCGACGAGGAGCGATGCAGACTAGGTATTACTCGTCTTCTGCCTTCGTCGCGAGCCGAGGCACTTCGGAATCTGTAGGCGTGCCTTCATCTCGCGCATCGTCGCTTTTCGCACCATCGTCCGACTCACTCTCAGCGAACGTTGAGGGAAGCCGGAGGAGCTTCTTGCCAGTCGGCAGCGAGACAGGTGTGCCGCTTTCACGCAGCGTAGCAATCTCAGGAACGCGCATGAACGTCAAGACAATGGTTTGGAATGAAGCATCGACCGTGAGGCGCGTGCTCAGAAAGGTGGAAAAGAACTCGCGATGCTCATCATCTGGATTCTGCTGAAGAGGCTCATCCAGTAGCACCACGCCTGGATGAAACCCTGCCACCTTTTCGGCGGCTGCGGCTAGCGCCAGACTGTAGGCTGCTACAAGTCGCGAACGATCGCTGGCGGAGCCGAGGGACTTGAGGCGCCGGTTCCCTAGAAAGGGAACGTACTGCTCGTCGAGATGGATGTCGGGAGCATTTACTACGGAAACCGCGCTGTGCCCGAGTGCAATGAGATACGCGCGAAGAGCGTCCGTAAAGATCCCAATCCGGCGTGATAGGTCAGGATCAGTCGGCACATCTTTCCGTACCTCACGTGCCTCGATCAGCCAAGCGTCGACGGACTGCTGTAGCGCATCAATCTCCGCGCCGGTCTCCTTTAGTCGCTCGATCAACCGCTCGGTCGTCGACAGTTTCGATGCGATGGCGCCGAGCTGCTCTCGCACGGGGCCAACAGCTTGCGTGATGGTCACGAGCGCACGTTCGGCATCCCGGAATTCGGCGTCGAGTCGTGCTTGCTCGGCACGTACGCTCGTCAGACGCATCCCGACTGTATAGGCATTTTTCCGAAGCAGATCCCGGTCCCGCTTCAGAGCATCAATGTGCGCACGAACAGCGCTGTTCGCTTGGTCGGTGAGCGCGAATGTCGCCGGATCCAAGTCGCGATGGCATGTGGGACACTCGACGTGATCGAGTCGTCCGACTCCCGTCTCTTTCAAGCGGAGAACGTCTTCAGCAGCGTGAAGCCGACGTTCGATACTCTCTAGCAGGCCCTCGGCCTCTTCATGCTGGACCCGCAAGCCATGAAGTTCCTCGTTCATCTCGTGTCGTCGCGCCTTGATCTCAATCACTTTCTGGGACGCGCTTGAATGTGACGAAACGTCGAACGCGTCGATGGGTACCTTTGTGAGCTGTTGCCGCAGCTTGTCGGCGCTCGCCGCAAGATGTTGAATTTCCGCAGCGAGATCCACGGAAGCATCCTTCGCGACAGCGTCGCGCAGGGTTTGCGATGACCATCGGGAGACGGTGTCGGAGAGGGTTCCCTGTCCGCTCCAATCCACCGCCCATCCGTGACGGGCAAAGAGCAATGCAACCTGTTCCGCGATGATCCGGGCGCTCGCCCGCAAAGCGGTTGCTCGCTGAACGGCACTTTGTTGAGCGAGGCGAGACTCAATAGCGGCGACCGCACCCAGCAGATACTCGACCGCGACCTGCCCGACCTGCTGTTGTTGGTACTTACCGATTTGGCGCGCTTGAATATCTGTCCAGCCTTCGTCCTGCTCGATATAGAAGAGCGGCGCGAGATTCTCGAGGTACAAGTCCGTCGTCGTGCCCGTAAACGTCGACACTGCCACACGCGGCCAGCCGAGCCAATCGAAGAGAAATCGTTGAAGTCCACCATGCACGTCGGACATCGCTTTGAGACGTGCGTGGAGCTTGCTTTCGACGAGCGAGCCATCCGGAGCTACCTCATCCACATCCACGACGGAAGGGTTGCCCCGAATGTCACGGGCGAGCCTAAGGGCTCGTCCATCGGAGTGGAGCAGCGTGGTGATGCATCGCGACGCCGTGACCCGCGCCTTCGGCTGGCCCTCGAGTTCGATTTCTTCGCGTACTGCGATTGGGAAGAAGCTGGGGTCATTGTCGACAACACCAAAAATTGGCTCTAGGCCGAGGCACCATGCGAACGACTTGGCCACCAAGGACTTTCCGAAAGCGTTATGTGCCGACACCACCTGCAGCCCAGGATCGAAGTCCAGCTCACCAGCAAAGTTGCCGGCCTCCGACACCCCCTCGATCCTGATCGATCCGATCCGGATCACCATCCCTCCAGCATGTCATTTGTGATCTTTACGGTTTTGAACTCTTCGATCGACGTGCGTTCGTTAGCGAACAGGTTCGCCGAGATTGCCGACTCCCTCCACTGAGTGAGGCGGTGTCCGTTCACGCCGAGCGAAAGGAATGTCCCTGCGTATTCGAGGACGCCTGCCGCGACCAGAAACTCCACCACGCTG
>DATAMS010000714.1:0-2723 GCA_036260495.1 Thermoanaerobaculia bacterium | reverse complement strand
TAGCGTCCAATTTGCCGCGGGCCGACCGTGTTGAACAGTCGCACGATGATCGCAGGCAAGCCCTTTTCGTGATGGTAGGCCAGCGCCAGAAACTCGTCGATGGCCTTGGAGCAGGCGTAGCTCCAGCGTCCTTTCGTCGTCGCGCCCATTACGAGGTTGCCGTCTTCGCGGAACGGGACCTGCTCGCTCAATCCGTAAACCTCGGAAGTCGATGCGATCAACACGCGCTTCCGCTTTCGTTCGGCGGCGGCGAGTACGACCTCGGTTCCGCGGACGTTCGTCTCGATCGTGCGCACCGGACTCTCGACGATCAGCTTCACGCCGACGGCGGCAGCCAGGTGAAAGATGACGTCGCAGGCGTCGACGAGCGCTTCGAGAACCGGCTCGTTGCGGACCGAATCGATCGCGAAGTGGAAGCGCGGGTGAGCGGCGAGCTGCTCGACGTTTTTCAGACTACCGGTCGATAGGTCGTCGATGACGAAGACGTCGTCGCCGCGTGCGATGCAGGCATCGGCGAGATGCGAGCCGATGAAGCCCGCTCCGCCCGTAATGAGAACTCTCAATTCTGTCTTTCCGGTCTACGTGTGGTCTGCCTCTGCGAGGCCACGATATAGCCGGATCATATCGGCAACCAGCCGTTCTTTGGAGTGGGCCTTCCGGACGTACGCCTTGCCGCTCTCAGCCAAGGCGTTACGCAGTGCTTCATCGCGCAGCAACCGCGAAAGGCCAGCCGCGAATCCGGCATCGTCGTCCGATGCCGCAGTGATGCCTCGCTCGCGAATCTCGAAGGTCGCGCCGTTGCCGGTTGCGTGCTCCTCGACTTCGCCGAGCAGATCGACGACACCGCCGGCCGCGGTGCTGATGACCGGCCGGCCGCAGGCCATCGCTTCGATCAGCGCCAGCGGTGTTCCTTCGTTGCGTGATGTCAGCGCGGCGATGTCGAGAGAGTCGTAGATCTGCGCGGCCGGCCGCGTGCCTGCGAAGACGACGTTGTTGCCGGCGCGCTTTTCGAGAGCCGCGCGATCGCCGCCGTCGCCGTAGATGACGAATCGCGCCGCGTTGCCCAATCGCGCGGCAACGCGAAGGAACAAGTCGTGGTTCTTGATTGCGGTCAGTCGTCCGGCGATCCCGACAACGGTCTCCTGCGCTTTGATGCCGAGCTGCGCGCGCAAGACGTCGCCAGAGCCCGGCTCCGACTCGAGCACCTCGAAGTCGATGCCGAGCGGCAGGACGACGAATTGATTTGCGCGGCCGACCCGAAACGTGTCGCGAATCTCGTGAAGCTGCTGCTCACCAAGAACGATGATGCGATCGGTGTTGAGCCGCGCCAGCGTCCGCTCGATCGCCAGAAAAAAGCGCGTCTTCCAGTTCCCGTAGTAACTATGAAAAACGTGGCCGTGATAAGTGTGGACGAAGCGGCATCGCTGCGACGGCCGGCTCACGAGGCGATAGAGGATTCCGGCGATGCGCCCGACCGCGCCGGCCTTGGCCGTGTGCGTGTGCACGATGTCCGGACGGAAGCGAGCCATCAGCCGCCAGAGTTGCCAGATCGTCGAGAAGTCGCGCGGCGAAAGCTCGCGGCTCATTGATGACATCACGACCGGCGTCACACCGTACGCGGCCGCGAACGCGCTCATGTCTTCTTCTCCGGCCGGAACGGCCCCGGTGACGAGCATCGTTTCAAAATCGTGTTTCGGAAGCGCTTCGCTCAGCCAGACGACATGACGCGCCGGTCCGCCGACATTGAGCCGGGCGATGAGACGAAGGACGCGGATCTTCCGCGGCGGATCACTCTTCATCGTGCCCCGACTGCGGCGGCCACGCGCGCGCGAAGCTCGCCATCGAGCTGGTAGAGCACGCTCGGATCGAAACGCGCGGCGGTGGCGAGATCGGAAACGGCGAGATCGGGTTGGCCGAGGTGGAGGCGAACGAGGCCGCGGTTCACGTAAATCTCCGGCCGGTCATCGATCCGCAACGCATCCGTGTACGTTGCGGCGGCTTCGTCCCAACGTCCCAGAGTTTCGCAATTCGCGCCGTAGAGCAGATACCAGGCGGGATCGAGGCGGCGTCCGCTGGCCGCTTCTTTGAGATCGTGCAGATTCGTGTGCGCGATGTCGAGAGCGTGCCGCTCGTCGAGTGATTGCGCCTGCAGCGACCGCGCGGCAACCTCGCGCAGGATGAGGTTTCCGCGGTACGGCGCGATGCAAAGCTGGTTGAGTGCGAAGCCAGCGGCAACGATCGCCGCGATTCGAAGAAGCCAGATTACGGCGAGGTTCTGCGCCGGCCGTTCGTCCTCAGATCGCAGCGGCCGGTCGTCATGGCTCCAGGTTACGCAGAGGGCAGCAAGCGTGAGAATCATCAACCGTGGTGCCGCCAGCTCAAGCGGAAATTGCGCGAGGCAGATCACGAAAACAGCCGTCGCCAGCGGCCAGCGAAACCCCCGCGCGAACGCTTCTTCCGGCGATGACGCGCCGGTCTGCGCGCGTCGTCGAGTCGCAACGATTCCGCTGCCGATTCCAATCGCCAGAAGAAAGAGTGCATATCCCGGCAATCCCGTCTCCGCTGCAACCTGCAGATGATCGTTATGAACCTCGCCCCAGTTCATGGCGAAGCCGCGCAACCACTGCTCGGGATAATGGCTGGGCAGCCCGATGCGGTAGGCCATGTAGTGATACTTGAAATTGCCGGGTCCGACGCCGAGGAGCGGATGATCGCGCGCCATG
>DATAMS010000624.1:0-3124 GCA_036260495.1 Thermoanaerobaculia bacterium | reverse complement strand
CTCGGCGTCCGCGTCGAGCGCGACGAAACCTTCCAATCCGGCGCCGGCCGCTGCGTCTTCCACATCTACGCGAACGAGCCGATCGACGCGAAGGAATGGGATTTCACGCTGGAAGACGAGCTGCCGAAGCACGGGTTGAGGACGTAGGTTTCGGAAACAATTTCGCTCGTCCGCGATCAGTCTCCTGCTGGCCCGGCTGGACCCCGCCAAAACAAGATCTTCTGCTCCACGTCAAAGGTGCAGATGATCGATTCATGCTTGATGGTCGTTACGTGCTTGCTGGTTTCCAGACAACCAGCGCCGACGCACATGGCGATGTTCCGCGGCTGAGGCGCCGCGTTCATCGCTGCGGTTGTCGAGCTAATATCCAACGTAGCAGGCAAAACACTCTGTCACTTTCTGCGTTAACGACGTAAACTAATGCCTCTCTCCTCACATTGCGAGCGTCACCAACCTAGGCCACCATGCCGACATTAACAATAGAGTGCGCCACAGCCGAGGAACTGCTAGATGTCTTAGAGCCTCGCTCCCGACTATTCAGCTGGGTCACTCGCCCTCAGGAATTTCTGTTTCGGGGACATGCTGATTCACGGTTCTCCCTCGTGCCGTCCGCGCTCCGTGTTGGAAACCGCATACCTGTGGATGGCGAGCAAATCGTAGTGAAAGCTCACTGGAACAACGAAACTCAACGCCGAGTGGAGTCAAAAGCCCTTAACCAGTTCTTCTGGCGTGCCGACGAGTGCGGCCTTCTCTTGCCAGAAGATGGTCAAGTCATGAGGACGTGGTTCGGTCGGATTAAGAACCTTGATTCGAAAGCGTGGCCTCCAACTGAGCTTCTCTCGATTCTCGCACTTGCACAGCATCATGGGCTCCCCACGAGGCTCCTTGACTGGACGTTGTAAAGCCATCACCCCTACCCCACCCAAACCGTCTTGACATTCACAAACTCGCGGATGCCGTACGCGCCTAGCTCGCGGCCGAAGCCGGAGTGCTTTGTGCCGCCGAAGGGGATTCGTGGGTCGGAGGCGACCATCGCGTTGATGAAGACCTGGCCGGTGTCGATGCCGTTGATGAAGCGGTCGATCTCCGCGCGGTCGTTGGTCCAGACCGAGGCGCCGAGGCCGAAGGGGGTGTCGTTGGCGATTCGGATCGCTTCGCTGACGTCCTTGGCGCGGAAGAGGGAGGCGACGGGGCCGAAGGTTTCTTCGCGGGCGGCGGGAGCGTGGTCGGGGATTTGGGCGAGGACGGTTGGCGCGTAGAAGTTGCCGCGGGCGCCGAGGCGGTGGCCGCCGGTGAGGAGGTGGGCGCCGGCGGCGACGGATTGGTTCACCTGCGACTCGATGTCGTCGACGATTTGCGGTGTGGCCAGTGGTCCGACGTCGGTTGTTTCGTCGAGCGGATCGCCGACCTTCAGCGACTCCATCGCGGACACGAAGCGCTTCTCGAATTCATCGGCGATCGACTCGTGAATGATGAAGCGTTTTGCGGCGATGCACGATTGGCCGTTGTTGACGATTCTCGCTTTGACCGCCGTGGACACCGCGTCATCGAGGTTCGCGGAGGGCATGACGATGAACGGATCGCTGCCGCCGAGCTCGAGGACGGCTTTCTTGATGTGCTTCGCGGCGATCGAGGCGACGCTCGCTCCGGCGGGCTCGCTGCCGGTGAGCGTCACGGCTCGCACGCGCTCGTCGGAAATGATGCGTTCCACCTGATCTGACCCGATCAGTAACGTCTGAAACTCGTGATCGGTGAAGCCGGCATCGCGAAACGTCTCCTCGATCGCCAGCGCGCACTGCGGGACATTCGACGCGTGTTTGAGCAGCGCGACGTTGCCGGCCATCAGCGCTGGAGCGGCAAAGCGGAAGACCTGCCAGAAGGGAAAGTTCCACGGCATCACCGCGAGAACAGGCCCGAGCGGTTCGTAGCGAATGAACGACTCCTTCGCATCGGTCTTCACCGGTTCGTCGGCGAGGTACCCCTCGGCGTGCTCAGCGTAGTAGCGGCACGTCGTGGCGCACTTCACCACCTCGGCCACCGCCGCTTTGACCGGCTTGCCCATCTCCATTGTCATGAGGCGCCCGAGGTCGCTCTTGCGCTCTTCCAGCAACTCGGCGGTGCGGCGCATGCGCGTCGCGCGCTCGGCAAAACTTCGCGCCCGATTGACACCAAATGCGCTCGATGCGCGAGCAAGCGCGGCCTCGATCGCGGCATCATCGAGCGCGTCGAAGGTGCGGATCGTTTCCCCAGTTGCCGGATTAATCGATGCGATGGCCATCAGTCAAAAAACCTCTGCTATTCTGCCGCGTAATCCAACTTCGAGTCGTTCAAATTCAACTTCATACAAGGAGTCTTCATGCGTCAGACGAAGCATATTCGCTTCCTGTTTGCGATAGCCCTGCTCATCGCGACCGTGCCGTTTCCGGCCTTCGCGCAGAGCAGCAACGGTTCCATCTCCGGCAACGTGACCGACGCCAGCGGAGGGGCGCTTCCGGGCGTCACGATCACCGCGGTCAACAGCGGAACGGGACTCACACGCACCTCGGTGTCGAACGCCGCAGGTCACTACGAGATCCAGCTGCTGCCGCCCGGAACCTACTCGGTCTCGAGCGAGCTTTCCGGATTTGCGCCGGTGAAGTACGGCAAGATCGTCGTCAACGTCGGGACCGATTCGACCGTGAATTTCATCATGAAGCAGGGCGTCTCGGAGAGCGTGACCGTCACCGCCTCGGCGCCGCTGGTCGACACCACGCGTTCCGAGGTGAGCTCGGTTGTGAATGAAAAAGCGATTGAGAATCTGCCGACGAACGGCCGGAACTTCATCGACTTCGTTCTCACCACGCCCGGCGTCGTGCGCGACGTCCGCCTCGGCGACATCAGCTTCGCCGGTCAGCGCGGCACACTGAATTCGCTCGTCATCGACGGCGCGAACAACGACAACACGTTCTTCGGCCAGGCGCTCGGGCGCACCGGCTCCGGCCGCGCGCCGTACCAGTTCAGCCAGGACGCGGTGGCCGAATTCCAGGTCAACCGCAACGCCTACTCGGCCGAGTACGGCCGCGCCGGCGGCGCGGTGATCAACGTGGTCACCAAGTCCGGCACCAACGAGCTGCACGGCTCGATC
>DATAMS010000634.1:0-3843 GCA_036260495.1 Thermoanaerobaculia bacterium | reverse complement strand
CCTGACCCCATTCGCGGCTAAACTTCGCGGCCATGGCCAACGACGTACAACAACTTCGCGATCTGGCACGGACGTATTGGGCGGGCGAGCCCGTCAAATGCCCCAAACATCCCGGCGTCATCATGACCGGCAGCTTCGTCCAGACCACATTCGCCGACCATCTTTTCCTTACCTGCCCGCGCGGGCGGGAGACGATCACCATTCCGCAGCGCCCGCGGCAGATGGAGTTTCATCGCCAGCAGGTCGAAGGATTTCTCGAGAACATCGAGCGTGGCGACGCCAATCTCTGCTATCGATGCCAGTCGGAGCTTGAGATCGAATCATCGGTCAATCGCACGACCGGCGTGGCCGAGTACTCGTTCACGTGCGTCCGCTGCTTCTCGTACGGGACGTGGAGCGGCCAGAACGCTGAGCTCGCTGGCGTTAATGGATAAAAAAGTCGGGTGAGTGGGTAGGGAACTCCGTCGCGCAGTCACTCCTAAGCAGGGAGATCCTCGCTCGCGATGACCGTTGAGACCTATGACCTGATCGACACCACGAACCTGTCGGCGCTCGTGGCAAATTTTGCGCGCGTCCACATGCTGCTTTCGATGTTCGACGGCGAGCCTGACAAGTGGATCGAGTTTTTCGAATCGTCCGGCACGCCCGAAGAGCGGCGGCGCGATCTTCCGTTCGCCGAGGAGGTGAAGCGGCGGATGATCGAGGATCCGGACTACCTCAGTAGACTCCGGCGCGTCGTCGGCGAGCTTTCCGAGTTGATCTGACGCTCACCAGTTCGCGATCTCATTCACGATCGCGTCGATCGCATGCAACGCGTCGGAGGACGATGCAGTGTGGTGATTGATGATGATCGTGAAGTAGCGGTGCGTGCCGTGCGGACCGTCGAGAATTCCGCTCAGTGCGTTGACGCCGTTGATGCTGCCGGTCTTCCCGCGCATGCGGTCCGCGAACGGAAGCAGACGTCGATGAAGCGTGCCTTCCTCGCCCGGACGCGCGAGCATCATCGACCAGATGCCGCGCCGGACGGGATCGTTCATCCAGCGCAGAAGCGTGACGACGGCGCGCGGCGCGACGAGATCATCGGGCGAAAGGCCGCAGCCATCGACGAAGCGAAAGTCCGAAGCATTGATCCCCACCTCGGTCGTCAGGAACCGCCGCTCGATGTCCTCCGAGGCTTCGTACGACGCCGGTTGCAGCGCGCTGGCCGACAATCCTTTGAACAGCATCTCCGCGTACAAGTTCTGGCTCGGCTTCAGGACAGTCGAGAGAAGCTGCCAGAGCGGAGGCGACTCGATCACTGCCAGCCGTTCGCTCCACGTCCGCGGCGCGGTGCTGACGATCGCGCCTCCGCGAACGTTGATGCCGGCGTGTTGCAGCGCATCGAGAAGCGCCTGCGCTGCGTAAAGCGCCGGATCGCCGATTCCGGCGAGCGACTGAATGTGTTCCGGCATGGTTCCGGCGATGCTGACTGCGTTGTTGTCGCCGGATCGAATCACCAAGTTGTCCGGCCCGCAGGTTACGCTCGCCGTTGCCTGGATGAACGCAGGATCGGTGGTGACGACGGGACTCGCGCAATGATCGGCGACGACTCCGACGACATTCTCGTTGTATGCGAGCGCATCGGTTGGCACCGCGTAGTCGCTGCCGAGGTTCCCGACTTTCCAACTGCCGGGGATGGTCGTGCGATCGAAGAGCGAGACGTCCGCGATTACGTTCCCCACTTCGGCGATGCCGCGCTCGCGCAACGCGCTCACGAACGGGGCGAAGACGGAATCGCGATCGAAGGCCCAGCGTCCGCCGAGCGACGGATCGCCGCCGCCGCGGATGACCAGATCACTTCCGTCGCGCCACAACTCGGTCGCAATCCGCCGGTCGAGTCCTTCGCACGAAGCGACGGTGGCCGAGGCGAAGAGCTTCCGATTGGACGCCGGAATGAGGAGCGTCCGCTCGTTGCGCGCATAGATCGTTTTGCCGCGATCGTCGGCGACGTCGATCCCCCAGATCGCACCGGCTAGCGATGGCTTGCTCGTGATCGCATCGATCCGTTGCCCGAGCGATGACGGCGAAGGAGCCGTCGCGCACGACGCGAACACCAACGCAAGTACGACGAACTCTCTACGCAAATGCCATCTCCTCGAACGGCGGCGCCGCGTCCAGATTGCGATGCACCGCGGCCAGCATGCCGTCGAGATCAGCATTCGGAAATCGTGTACGCAACCGCTTCGCCACCGCATGCGCTTTGAGGCAGGCGCCGTAGTCGCTGGCGAAGGTGTAGCTGGTGGGGTGTGGGGCGTGGGGGGCGGGATCAAAAGCTGAGACACCGTCAATGTTGGAGAGATGGCTGGCGACGCGACGAATCACATTCGCATCCTCGGTCTGCAACGCTGCATCAAACAGAAAGAGCGCATGCGCGCTGATGATCTCACCACCCTCGGCGACAACATTCGCAACGAGCGCACGGCACAATGACTCGAGGTCCGTTGTCTCGCTCCCACTCCCCAACCCCCACTCCCCACTCCCACGCGCAACCATCTCCCACACGCCCACCCGCAGCATCGCGTACCTCCCCTTTTCGCCGAGGAGATCGGCGAGGCGGAGGGCGGCGTTGGCGACGATGAGTGAGTGGCCGAGGTCTTCGAAATCGTCGGAAGCGGCAGCGAGATAGTCGCGGGCAAAACCGGCGCTGTCGAAACGCTTGGCGAGCCAGCGCTCGGCGCGAAGGCGATCGGATGTGGCGATCGCTTCGCGCAGTTCATCGAGATCGCCGCGCTGATCGGCATCGATTTTCGGAGGTTGCAGCATCGGCGGCTCGCTCCACGGCTGGCGGCTGGCCGCTGCGTAGATCGCGCATTCGACGATGGCTTCATCGAATCGCGCGCCGAGCTCCTCGCGCAGATCCCAGGTCGAGAGACAAGCCAGCAAGGCGTGTTTGGAATGCTGCGATGGTGCGAACGCCAGCACCGCGAAGCGCGTGATCTCGATCCACGTTTCCTCCGCCGAGTGATTCGCGCGAAACGCAGTAACCGCCGGCGGAATCGCGGCAAGGTCGCGCTCGATGAAGGGTTCGTAGTTCATTCGGGAGTGCGGCTCGCGGCACTCCCGATTATCTATGTTTTTTCGGCGGCGTCTTCGCCGGTTTCTTCGCGGCGCCGGGCGTCTTCGCCGTCTGCGAGCTCGTGAGGCCGCCACCTTCCTCTTCGGAACGGCCATCTTCGATATCAACGGTCTGCGTCACCGCGTCGGTGCCGTTCACTGCGGGCTGCGCGGCTGCGGGAGCAATCGTCTGCGTCGTCGGTGCAGTGGAGCTGACGGCTGACGACTTTCCCCAGCGGCAGCCGGTGACACAAAGCAGGAACGTCATCACGATCAATACCGATGGCTTGATTGCTCTTCTCACGGACACCTCATGGATGGTGACGGACCCAATGCAATTTCCCTGACAGGATTCGCTACAATGCGCCCCAATGGCAGAGCGGAAGCGGATCGGTGTTTTCGGTTGGGGCATCGTCGCCCCCAGGTCTCCAAACATCGACACTTTTGAGCGAAATCTGGAACGTGCCGATAGCTGGCTGACCCCTTTTCGCGGCTTCGGCCCGTCGAATTTTCTGGTCGGCGAGCCTGACTTCGATTTCGAAACCTACCACGACTGGTTCGATCAGCGCTTCCCACCAGCCAAGTTTTCGCAGCTCAAAGACAAGATGGGGCCGATGGTGCAGACGTGCATCGGCGCGTTCATCCAGTCGCTGACGCAGAACCCGGGCATCGAAGATTATCTGCAGTCGCTCGGCACGCAGGCGCACGTCTACATCGGCAGCGGACTCGGTGAGATCACTGTAACGACCG
>DATAMS010000627.1:0-2765 GCA_036260495.1 Thermoanaerobaculia bacterium | reverse complement strand
CAGGAATGCCGCAAAGTCCGAAGCCGCCAACGACGAGCGTCGCGCCATCAGCAACGTCGCGGACCGCTTCCTCCGCGGATGCGACCACTTTGTTGATCATGACCTGACGATATCAAACGCAACGCGACTCGTGGCGTGATTCAAATCGCCGGCGGCCCGGTGGCGACTTCCCTCAATGCAACGTCTGCTACTCTCCTCCCGATGACATCCGAGCCGTTCGGCTATCGCGCGGACGACGTCCACCCGGTTTGGTTCCGCCTGCTTCGCGAGGTGGGCGCCTTCGCCTTCTTCCTGCTTTTCACCGTCATCCTGATCTGGCCCGTCGCCAGTCATCTCGACACCGCCGTCCCCGACCTCGGCGATCCGCTCCTCAACACCTGGATCCTCGATTGGGATCTTTACAGCATCACGAACGTGCCGGCGCACATCTACGACGCCAACATTTTCTATCCCAGCAAATATCCGCTGGCGTACAGCGAGAACCTCTTCGGCATCGCCATTTTCGCGCTACCGTTTTACCTTCTCGGATTCACGCCGCTCGCCGTATACAACATCGCTATCCTCCTCGGATTTGCCTTTTGCGGTTACGGCGCATTCGTCCTCGGCCGCGTGCTGACGCGCTCCGTTCCGGCCGGTCTCGTCGCGGGGATTCTCTATTCATTCGTCAACTTCCGCACCGACCATCTCTCGCACCTGCAGTTCGTCTGGGGCGGCTGGATGCCGATGATGCTCGCGGCATTGCTGCACTACTGGCGGCGGCCGGCGATCCGCAACGCCATCCTCTTCGGACTCTGCGTGCTGATGAACGGGCTGACGAACATTCATCAATTTCTTTTCGGGACAACCGCGATCGTCTTATCGATTGCGTTACTCGCGCTGCTGACGACGCGATTCAAGTGGCGCACACTGATCGGCGCCGCGTTGGCGCTGATCATCGCCGTGGCGCTGATGATTCCCGTCCTCCTGCCGTACAAGGAAGTCTCCGAACTGTACGGTATGGTGCGCGACCGCAACACGGCCATGTGGGGCTCCGCGTACTGGACCGACTGGCTCTCCGCGAACGGACGGAATCGCGCGTACGGAGACATCGCCGATCCGGCGAATGTGCGCCCCGAGGCGGTGCTGTTTCCGGGGCTGATGATGCTGTTTCTCACGGCCAGCGCGTTACTGATCGACCGCCGCAAACTACCAGTCGCCCTCGATGCCCGGCCTGTTCCTCGATGGTGGCTGCATCTTCTCGACGCCATCATCGTGGCCATGGCCATCGGCACGTACATCGGTGCCGCCACGAAGAACTACCAATGGCGGCTGCTCGGACACACCATCGTCAGCTTCCACACCACATCGAAACCTGCATCGTCCGACGTGCCGATCGTCATCCTGATCGTGATGATCTTCGTTCGCCTCTCGCTGCAATTGCCAAAAGGTTTGTCGGGCGAGACGCTGCAATCGCTGCGCACCGCCGCAGCGCGCTCGCGTATGCCGGTCGAGATCTGGGTAATGCTGCTCTGGATCGTCCTTGGCGTCCTCGGCTCGCTCGGGCTGCACACGTTCGTACACACCTTTCTCTACGATCACCTGACGATGTTTCGCAGCATGCGCGTGCCGGCGCGATGGGCGACCGACGCGTACGTTGGCCTCGCGGGTGCGAGCGCGTGCGGCGCGGCGGCGTGGATCGACAGGCGCCGGACGAAGATCGCGCGCTGGTCAATTGCTGGGCTTCTCATCGCGCTGGCGATCCACGACGTGCTGCCGCTCATTCGCTGGGAGCACGCGCTCGAGATCACCGATCCCGCGTACGTCTGGATGCGCGACACGAAATTTTCCGGCGGCACGCTGGAGATGCCGGTTTCCGAGGGGATCGCGCAGTATTTGTATCAATTCGGCGCGACCATCCATCACAAGCCACTGATGAACGGCACCTCCGGCTTCGAGCCGCCGTTGCATCACGCGATCGTCGAGATGACGGGGAAGAAGATCATTCCGAACGAGCTCTTGCCGCTGCTCGCACGCAACGACTGCCACTTCCTGCTCGTGCACGACGACTGGCTGCGCGGCGCATCGGAGCCGACGCACATCTGGCTCACGCGCGAGCTCGCACTTGGTCGCATCGGCTTCGTGCGGCGTTTCGATCATCGCGGCGGCGGCGACTACATCTTCGCCGTGACCTCGAACGTCCCGAACTGGCGTGATCTCCGTCCGCCGGAGAAAGGCGACGCCGCCGGCTTCACCGAGGAGTTTGAAATGCAGCGCGCGTTGCGGGGCGAAGCGACGTACATGAATCACACGTTCGGCGTCGTCGACTCGCCGCGCTACGACTCGACGATCAAAGGACCGATGATCGTCAACGGCTGGGCCCTATCACCCAACGGCGTCGCCGCCGTCGATGTGATTCTGCACAACGGCAAGTTCCGCTACCGCGCCGTTCCGACCGTGCGCTACGACGTGCAGGCGAAGTATCCGTGGTATCCGAAAGACAAGCACGGCGGATTCACGCTCACGTTCCCGAAACGTCCGCACGGCGTGCCGCAATGGACCGACGCGCAGATCGAAGTCATCGACGGCCGCGGCGGACGAACCAAGTTCCCGGACATCGTGCTGAACTGGCAGTGAGAGGAAGGGGTCAGGTCGAAACCGAAACCGACGAGAGGGTGGTTGTCCTAATTTGCACGGCCCCCTCATCCGGCTTCGCCACCTTCTCCCCCATCAAAAGGCGATGGGGGAGAAGGCGCTCGATGGGAGGAGTCGCTGAGGAAGGGGTCAGG
>DATAMS010000607.1:0-15279 GCA_036260495.1 Thermoanaerobaculia bacterium | reverse complement strand
GCCGAACGAACCGGCTGCATAGGGATACCAAACCTGCTCGTTTGCAGACACCGCGGCGATGTGCTCCACGTTCAGCTCGGCGGGGAAAACATCGCCTCCGTCGGCGCAAAGAACGCGAAGATTTGTTCCGATGACGGGCCGAAGCAACGCGACCGCGATCGGCGCACTCTCGTCGATCGTTCCGAAGGGCAGCGGGCGAAGATTGAGCCAGGCGCGCCGCGGACGGATTGCGTAGCTGGGCCGGAACCAGTTTGGCGGTTCATCACCCGTGACCGCACGCGTTTCGATCGCCTGGCCGCGTCCATCGAGACCGCCGCCTCGCTGCTCAATCGCGATCTCGCCGATGAGCGACGGAAGCAGCGCCGCGGAAACATTCGGTGCGAGGCGAATCCGCGCCGGCGCTTCGCGCGCTTCGCCCGCACGCGCGAGCGCGCTGGCGGCCGAGCGGATCGCATCGATATCGAACGAAGCGAGATCGATCAGCACTCGCAGCTTCTCTTTGACGAGCGAGAGATGGACGCGCTGCGATTCCTCTCTCCAGGTCACTCCGTTGATTTCGTGAGTGGAAACACCGGACGAGACGATCAGCCGTTCCACGAGGCACGAGTGCACAGACAAGAGTGTCTGTGCCACAAAAGACTCCACCTGCTGCGGGACGTCACTCTCCTCGGGCAGCGCAGCTCCTGGCCGTCGCTGAGAGTGATTTGGCACAGACACTCTTGTCTGTGCTCCTTCCTCGCAAAGCATCGGCCGGGCTTCGAACACGCCATCGACTTCCGTCGCCTCGCCGGCTTCCTCGACACGAATCGTCGTTCCGTTCTCGTAACGAATGACGCGTCCCCATTTGCGATAGAGACTGGTCATGACAGCGCATCCGTGAGCATCACCGGCGCGTGCGATGCGACGTAGAGCTGTTGCCCTTCGCGCGAGCAGATCACGCCGGGATAACGAATTGGTTCGCCCATCGCGCCGATGAGTGAGGCTGCGATCTCCGACCTCGTGCGCTGCATCGTGAACGCTCCGGCGGAGGAAACAGCGATGTCGATCGTCACGATGCCGGTAACCGGATCGAACCCTCCTCCTGCGACGAGCTGCACTTCGATCCGATCGTTCGGCGGCGCGTACGGCGCGAACGATTGCCGGGCGACGAGGTGTGTCATCCGCGCTAACGGCACATCGCGAAACGTCTCGCGCCGCATCGCCAGCGGCGCTTCGACCGTCAGCCAGGCCGGCCAGGGAATCTCCGCGGCGTCATGTTCGCGAGCGTGCCCGATCGCCTCATGAAGCAGCACGGCAGCCGATCCGTTTTGCCAGACGATTGGTAACGACGACGCAGGCTTTACGGAAGGCTTGGACCCGGCAAGTTCTCGCAGCAACGCGTAGTCGCGATGCACATCGTCTGGCGTCGTCACGATCGACACGCCGTTCATGCGAAGCGTGATCGTCGTCTCAACACTCTCCGCGTCATCCTCGCGCGTGGCGCGCACGCGCATGCGAGCCTGCGCCTCGGGCAGCGCACTCACAATCGCGCGCGCCGCCTCGGACGCGGCATCGCATGCACGCGCGAGGCGATCGTCGCAGGTGTCGATCGCATCGATCGAGTCTCCAATCTGCCGCGCTTCGCCGTGCATCAGGCGCGACTCGGTCATCGCGCCGCCGTGCCACGACTCGTCGCGCGAAACGATCGTGAACAACGTGGACAGATTGAGGCTCGAGGCCGCAGGCCGGATCTCCGACGCCCGACTCCCGGCTCCCGATTCCCGCGTCATCAATTGAATTGGAAGTCGACCCGTTTCGTCTTTGGATCGAAGCTCACCACCAGCTTGTGGTTGCTGCCCGGCTCAAAGTTCTGCGCGGGCAGGACCTTGTGCTCGCTCACGCCGAGGGACTGAATGACGACCCAGAACTCGAGGTTGGCATTCTTGGCGGGGAACTCCTTCGTCACGTTCACCTGCTTCGGCACATGCGTGTGGAAGAAACGGCGCTCGGACCAGAGATTCTCGCGCGCCACCTCGTCGGAGCCCGCTTTGACGATGATGTAGCCGTCCGCAACCGTGCTGTTGACGATCGTCGTCAGCGACGCCGGCGCGCTTGACGTCTGCGAAGTGGGCTGAGGCGCGCGCGTGGTGGTGACGCCGGAACGCGTCGTCGTCGCCACCGTCGTCGTCGCCTGCGAAGAAGTCTTCGGCGTCGCCTTCGCCTGCCGCGCCGACGCGCGCTCGGCCTTCACACGCGCATCTTCCTCTTGCGCCGATTTCAAATACTGCGCGGTCGCGTCGGAGCTCGGATTGAGATGGAACGATTCCTCGAACAGCGGAATGGCCTCGGCGAATTTTTTCTGGTTGTACAGCGCCAGCCCCTGATCGAATTGCTGCTGCGCCGCCACGAGCTGCTGTTTGCCGGCCTCGTCCTGCAGCCGGGCCTGCGACAATCGCTGCACCATTGCCCCGATCGCCGGCGAGCGGGGATCGAGTTTCAGCAACTCCTGATAGCGCTCGAACGCATCGGTGACGCGCCCTTCGTGCAGGACACGATTTGCTTCGATGCGAAGCCTCCGCTCTTTGGCGACCCTCGCTTCGGCAACTTTGTCGACCACCGGCACAGTGACTTGCCTCGAGCGAATCACGAGCAGCACGATGGCGAGCGCGATGAGCGGGACGGCGGCGACGGCGATGAAGACGATCGGATTGATGCGCGTTTTCCAGCTCAGCTTCCGCACGTCAGGAGCGCTCGACACGAGTCCGTTCCAGGTCTTTTTCCAATCGACGGCGGCCGTCTTCGTTTTCGTGACTGGCTTTGCAGGAGGTGTTGCCGGCTTTGCTGCCGCAGGATTCGTTTCCAACTGCGGACCCGGGCCCGGCGTCTCGGCGGCCTGCGCTTCCGGAAACGGGATCTCGATCGTCATCTGCTGCTTTTCGCGGTCGGCGCGCGTGACGACGGTAGCGTCCGCGAAAAGCGGTTCGTTCGAGCGCGTGGGACGCTCGCCGCGGATCACGGCGCGCAACGCGTTGGCCATGTCTTTGCCGCGTTGGTATCGCTTGACGGGATCCTTCGCCAGGCAATGGCCGACGACGTCCGCGAAGCCGTCCGGAATCGTGGGATTGGCTTCCTGCAGCGGCGGAAACGGCTCGTGCACGATCTTGTAGGAAATCGACGTCAGCGAATCGCCGCCGAAAGGCTTGCGATGGGTGAGGCATTCGTAGAGGCAGATGCCGAGCGAGAAAATATCGCTGCGTCCATCGACCGGCGTTCCTTTGATCTGCTCGGGCGCCATGTAGTTCGGCGTGCCGAGAAACTGGCCGGTCGTGGTGAGGTTTGCGGCACCCGAGGTGATTTTGGCGATGCCGAAGTCGGTGATCTTCGCGCGGTTGCCTTCGAGAAGAATGATGTTCGCCGGCTTCACGTCGCGATGCACGATCCCTTTTGCATGCGCGAAATCGAGACCTTCGGCGACCTGCGCGATGATGTCGGCTGCCTGCTCGAACGACAGCGGACGTCCCGCCGACAGCACTTCTTTGAGGTTCTGTCCTTCGACATACTCCATTGCGATGAACGACACGCCGGTCGGCTCGTCGACGCCGATGTCGTGAACGGTGACGATCGACGGATGATTGAGGATTCCGGCCGCTTGCGCTTCACGGACGAAGCGCGCCTGAAACTCTTTCGTGTCCTCGTCGTCGGCATGCGCGGAAGGGCGGATGGTCTTGAGCGCGACGAGGCGTCCGATGAGCGGATCTTTGGCAAGGTAGACGATTCCCATCGCCCCCTTGCCGAGCTCGCGAACGATCTCATACCGGCCGAGCTTCACCTGGTTTCGCTTATCTCCCGCGTCAGCTCCCGATTGCGCGGGAGGTTCGTGAGCCGTCAATGATAACTCCCTGCATCCGTACGATACCGTGGATCGCCCGGCGTGCCTGCGTCAGGGTGGATTCCGAGTGTGGTGGCGCATTTTAATTTATGATCTACCCCCTTTTGATGAAATCCCGAAACGAAGGACGACCAACATGAAGGTTTATTCGGGCTCTGAGATTCGTAACGTAGCGGTCGTAGGACACAACGACACCGGAAAAACGTCGCTCGTCACGCAGCTCCTATTCAACGCCGGCGCCATCACGCGGCTCGGAAGAATCGACGACGGAACGACCGTCACCGACTTCGATCAGGATGAGATCGACCGCAAGCACTCGATCTCCACCGCGGTGGCATTCGCGGAGTGGCAAGGCTCGAAAATCAACTTCATCGATACGCCGGGATTCGGCATCTTCGTGATGGAAGCGCGCTCGGCGTTACGCGTCGTCGACTCCGCGGCCATCGTCGTCAGCGGCGTGACCGGCGTGGAAGTCTCGACGGAGCGCGTCTGGAAATTCGCGGAAGAGTTCGAGCTCCCGCGCCTCGTCGTGATCAACAAAATGGACCGCGAGCGCGCGTCGTTCACGCGGACACTCGACGCGTTGCAGAACAAGTTCGGCAAGAACGTCGTCCCGATCCAGCTTCCGATCGGCGAGGAAAAAGACTTCACCGGCGTCGTCGATCTCGTTTCGATGAAGGCCTGGAAGTACGCGCTCGATGGCTCAGGCAAGTACGAAACGATCGACATTCCGGCGGAGATGAAAAAAGAGGCTGACGACTGGCGCGCGCAGTTGATCGAAAAAGTGGCCGAGGGCGATGACACGCTGATGGAACGCTTCTTCGATCAGGGCGGCCTGTCGCAGGAAGAACTGCTCGACGGCCTGAAACGCGAAGTGTCGCATCATCAGATTTTCCCCGTCGTCCTCGATTCGGCCGCGCACAACATCGGCGGCCACGCCATCCTCGATGCCATCGTGGCGCTGCTGCCGCCCGCGGACGAAGTGAAGACGATCGATGGCAAAGACAAGAAGGGCGAGGCGATCACGTTCGATCGGCGCGCCGAGGCCTTCCCGAGCGCGCTCGTGTTCAAGACGTTCTCCGATCCATTCTCCGGCCGCGTCTCGCTCTTCCGCGTTTTCTCCGGCACGCTGCAGTCGGATCACACGTACTGGAACACGACGAAGGATCACGAAGAGCGCATCGGCAAGTTGCAGCTCATTCAGGGCAAGCAGCAGGTTCCTGTCTCCGAGCTCAAAGCCGGCGACATCGGCGCCGTAGCAAAACTGAAGGACGTACACACTGGCGACACACTAGCCACGAGTCAGCATCCCATCGTGCTCGAGCACATTCATTATCCCGAGGCCGCGATCTCGTTTGCGGTGGAAGCGAAGGCGCGCGGCGATGAAGACCAGCTCGGCGTCGCCATCGGCCGCATCATCGAAGAAGATCCTTCGATCAAGTTCGGCCGCGACGAACAGACGAAAGAGTTTTTGATCTCCGGTCAGGGACAGCTTCATGTCGAGATCGTCGTCTCGAAGCTGAAGAAAAAGTATGGCGTCGATGTGATCCTGCATCCGCCAAAAGTTCCGTACCGCGAAACGATCACCAAGCCTGCCGACGCGCACGGCCGTCACAAAAAGCAGTCGGGCGGTCACGGACAGTTCGCCGATTGCAAGATCACGGTCGAGCCGATGCCGCGCGGCGCCGACTTCGAGTTCGTCGACGAGATCTTTGGCGGCTCCATCCCGCGGCAATACATCCCGGCCGTCGAGAAGGGGATTCAGGACGCGCGGAAGAAGGGCTTCCTGGCCGGCTTCCCGATGGTCGATTTCCGCGTGCGGCTGAAGGATGGCCAGTATCACGACGTCGATTCGTCGGAAATGGCGTTCAAGATCGCAGGTTCGCTGGCGTATCAACAGGCGATGGAGGCGGCTCGCGCCACGCTGCTCGAGCCGATCATGCACGTCGACATCAGCGCGCCGGCGGAGTACATCGGCGACATCATGGGCGATCTCAACTCGCGCCGCGGCCGCGTCGAAGGCGTCGATGCCGACGGCGACACGCAGACGGTGAAGGCGCGCGTTCCGCTGGCCGAGATGCTGACGTACGGCTCGACGCTGCGCTCGATCACGCAAGGCCGCGGCAGCTTCCACATGGAGTCGTCGCACTACGAAGAAGTTCCGCGCAACCTGCAGGAAAAGATCATCAACGAGCACAAGAAGGCGCAAGCGGAGCACCAGGCGGCGCATTAGTTGCGGCCGCCTGGTGCGTCCGCGAAGCCCAGTGAACCGGTGCATCCGAGGCCGGCGAGATCCGCGTCCTGATCTTCGGAGGCCTCGAAGTAAGTTGTCGGCGCTTCGCGACGGGCATGATGACATTCTGACTGGTCCGCGTTGAACGACTTCCATGCTCCGCACTGACTTTGCCTACGACCTTCCTTCCAACCTCATCGCCCAGGAACCGCGCGAGCGCGGCCGTTCGCGGATGATGGTCGTCTCGCCGCGCGAAGATTCAGAGCCGCGCATTGAGCACGACTCCTTTGCGAATTTTCCGGAGCGACTGACAGCGGGCGACGTCCTCGTCATCAACGACACCCGCGTGATTCCGGCCCGGCTCTTTGCGAAACCGAAAGCGGGGATGTCGCGGCCTATTGAGATTCTGCTGACTCGCCGGCTGACTGAAGCACAGACAGGAGTGTCTGTGCCACACCAGGCAGCGCAATTGTCAAAGTCTGGACCAAAGGAGCACGGAGCAGAGAGCGATGTGGCACCGGCACTCTTGTCTGTGCGAGAGATTTGGGAAGCCTGGTGCAAACCTGCCAAGCGTGTAAAGGTCGGCGATGAGCTGATTTTCAGCGACGCGCTTCGCGCCCGCGTGCTCGCGAAAAACGAAGGCACCGTCACGATCGAATTCGAAAGTGACAATGACATCGACGCTGAGATCGAGCGCATCGGCATCCCGCCGCTTCCTCCTTACATAGCCCGCGAAACACCACGCGACAATGATCGCAGCGCGTACCAGACTGTCTACGCCGCCGAGCGCGGAGCCATTGCCGCGCCGACTGCGGGTCTTCACTTCACGCCTGAGATTCTCGAACGCATCGCAGCCCGCGGCATCGAGATCGTTCGCATCACGCTTCATGTCGGAATCGGCACGTTCAAACCGGTGAAGGTCGATGACATCGCCGAGCACGTGATGGACGAAGAGCGCTACGAGATCAGCGACGAGGCTGCGTCGCGGCTGAACGCGGTGCTCGATGACCATCGCACCATCGTCGCCGTCGGCACCACCTCGGTGCGCACACTCGAGAGCGCGATCCGCGCCGGCGATGGACGATTCGTTGCCGGCCGCGCTGCCACGGCGATCTTCATCACGCCCGGTTTCGACTTCCGCGCCGTTGACAAATTGTTGACCAATTTTCATCTGCCGGAGTCGACGTTGCTGATGCTAGTCTCCGCCTTCGCCGGTATCGAGACCATCCGCCGCGCGTATGCCGAGGCGATCGGGAATCAATACTTTTTCTACAGCTACGGCGACTGCATGCTGCTGAACGGCCGCGGCAGTTGGTAAGGAGAATCATGAAGCGAATTCTGGCTGCGCTGCTCACGGTCGCCCTCCTCGCAATCCCTTCCTTCGCCACGCAAACGCCGCCGCCCGCCCCGGTGACCGACAAGAAAGCCGAGCCGAAAAAGCCGGAAAAGGCCGAGCAGGAACCGCGTCCGGTCGCGCAGGAACAGCAGAAACAGGATTCGCAGAAAAAGGATGCGCCTGCGCCGTCCGCCGCAACGCAACCATCGCCAAATCCGATCGCAGTCGAAGGCGCTGCCGAGAAAAAAGAAGACAAGAAGTGGGACGTCAACAACCCGCCCGGCCCGCAGTACGACGTGCCGATCGATGTGACCGAGGGGACGTGGCTGTCGCTCGATGTGAGTCCTGATGGCAACGAGATCGCCTTCGATCTCCTCGGCGACATCTACACGATCCCGATGTCTGGCGGCGAAGCAAAATCGCTCACGACCGGCATCGCCTGGGACATGCAGCCGCGCTACTCGCCGAACGGAAAGTGGATCGCGTACACGAGCGACCGCGCGGGCGGCGACAACGTCTGGATCATGAATCGCGACGGCTCGAGGCCGCAGCAGGTGACGAAGGAGACGTTCCGTCTGCTGAACGAGCCATCGTGGTCGCCCGACTCCGAGTTCCTCGTCGCCCGCAAGCACTTCACCTCCGACCGTTCCCTCGGCGCCGGCGAGATGTGGATCTATCACCGCAGCGGCGGCGAAGGTCTGCAGCTCACGAAAAAGCGCACCGAACAGAAGGACAGCGGCGAGCCCGTTTTTTCGCCCGACGGCCGCTACGTTTATTACAGCGACGACACGACGCCGGGCGGGATTTTTCAATACAACAAAGATCCGAACACGCAGATCTACGTGATTCAGCGTCTCGACCGGCAGACCGGCGAGATCGAGCCGTACGTTACCGGCCCCGGCGGCTCCGTACGGCCAACGCCATCGCCTGACGGCAAGTCGCTCGCGTTCATTCGCCGTGTTCGCTACAAGTCGGCGATCTTCGTTCTCGATCTCGAATCGGGCAAAGAGACGCCGCTGTACGACGGCCTCGATCGCGACATGCAGGAGACGTGGTCGATTCACGGCCTCTATCCGGCGATGGCCTGGACGCCCGACAACAAGTCAATCGTCTTCTGGTCCGGTGGTCACATCAACCGCATCGACGTCGCAACGAAGCAGGTGACGAACATTCCGTTTCATGTTCACGGCAGCCGCCGAATCGAGGAAGCGCTGCGCTTTCCGGTCGATGTCGCGGGTACGACGTATCCGATCAAGATGCTTCGCTGGTCGACCGTTTCGCCGAATGGCAAGCAAGTCGTCTACGGCGCCCTCGGCTACATCTACATCCGCGATCTTCCGAACGGAACGCCGCATCGCCTGACGAAACAAAGCGATCATTTTGAGTTCTATCCCGCCTGGTCGCGCGACGGAAAGTCGATCGTCTACACGACCTGGAACGACCAAACGCTCGGCACGATCCGCATCGCCTCGGCGCTCGGCGGCGAAGGACGCGTCATCACCGATCAGCGGGGCCATTACATTGAGCCGGCCTTTTCGCCCGACGGATCGAAAGTCGTTTATCGCACGACGAGCGATGGCTATCTGCGCTCGCCGCTCTGGTCGCGCGAGCCGGGCATCTACGTCGTGCCGTCGGCCGGCGGCAAGTCGTCGCTCGTCACGAAGAAAGGCGCGTCGCCGCAGTTTGGCGCGTCGAACGACCGCGTCTTCTTCATGACGTTCGAAGATGAAGACAAACGCGGACTGCACTCGATCGGCATCGACCGCACCGACGAGCGCGCGCATCTGATGTCGGCGTCCGCGACGGAGTACGCGCTCTCTCCTGACGAGAAATGGGTGGCCTTCCGCGAGAAGTTCAACGCCTTCATCGCGCCGTTCGTGCGGACCGGCAAGTCAGTCGACATCGGCCCCGACACGAAGTCGATTCCGGTCGCCAAAGTGACGAAAGAAGCGGGCGAATATCTGCACTGGTCCGGCGACGGATCGCGGCTCTACTGGTCGCTCGGCCCCGAGCTTTTCTCGCGCGATTTGAAGGATTCATTCGCGTTCATCGCCGGTGCGCCGGAGAAATTGCCTGATGCACCGGTCACAGGAACGAACATCGGTTTTTCGGCGACGTCCAACGTTCCAACGGGCCGTCTCGCGCTCACCGGCGCACGCATCATCACGATGCATGGCGATGACGTCATTGCTGACGGCACGATCGTCATCGACGGCAACCGCATCGTCGCGATCGGCCCGCGCGCGAGCGTGACGATTCCTTCCGATGCGAAGGTGATCGACGCCGCCGGCAAGACGATCATGCCCGGCATCGTCGACGTTCACTGGCACGGCTCGATGGGCGCCGACGAGATCATTCCGCAGCAAAGTTGGATCAACTACGCCGCGCTCGCGTTTGGGGTGACCACGCTGCACGATCCTTCGAACAACTCGTCGGAGATTTTCACCGCGGCGGAAATGCAGCGCGCGGGCGAGATCGTCGGGCCGCGCATCTTCTCGACCGGCACGATCCTGTACGGCGCCAAGGGCTCGTTCAAAGCGGACATCGCGAACCTCGAAGACGCGCTCTTTCATCTGCGGCGCATGAAAGCGATCGGCGCGATCAGCGTGAAGAGCTACAACCAGCCGCGCCGCGATCAACGGCAGCAAATCATCGAGGCGGCGCGGCAGACCGGCATGATGGTGGTACCCGAGGGCGGGTCGCTGTTCGAGCACAACATGACGATGGTGGTCGATGGTCACACCGGCGTCGAGCACTCCATTCCGGTGGCTAAGGCGTACGACGACGTCACGCAGCTCTGGTCGAAGTCGCACAGCGGCTACACGCCGACGCTGATCGTCGGCTACGGCGGGCTGTGGGGCGAGAACTACTGGTACGCGAAAACGAATGTGTGGGAAGACAAGCGTTTGCTTTCGTTCGTGCCGCGCAGAATCATCGACTCGCGATCACGCCGTCGCACGCTTGCACCCGATGACGAGTGGAATCACTTCAGCAACGCCGCTCTCGCGAAAAAACTCAACGACGCCGGCGTCTCCGTCCAACTCGGCGCCCACGGTCAGCGCGAAGGCCTCGGCGCGCATTGGGAGCTCTGGATGTTTGTTCAGGGCGGCATGACGCCGCTGCGGGCGATCCGCGCAGCAACGATCAGCGGCGCGCACTACATCGGCATGGACAAAGAGATCGGCTCGCTCGAAACCGGAAAGCTCGCCGACCTCCTCGTGCTCGACGCCAATCCGCTCGAGAACATCCGCAACTCCGAGTCGATCCGCTACACGATCGCGAACGGACGGCTGTTCGACGCGATGACGATGAATGAGTCCGGCAATCATCCGCGCGTTCGCCAGCCGTTCTATTTCGAACTGCCCGGTAGCGAATCGTGGGGCGCAGCGACGACCGCGGCGAGCGACGATGAGGAATAGTGGGTATCGCTGCCAACGCGGCGAAGCCGCAAAAACCGACAACCGAGAACGCGGGCGCGCTCAGCGCCCGCAATTCATCACCAATATCCAGTAGTCACTTCCACATCACCGACCACCACCGCCTGACACGCCAGTCGTTCGTCGCTGGCAAATCCGCGCTGCGATGCCACGCGTAGTTCGATCGTCGTTGGAGCGCTGAGATTTTCGGCGCCTGACACGATCCGGACGCGGCAGCGCGCGCAGATGCCGACGCTGCCGCATGAGTTGCCGAGGGGTGCATCGGCGCGCCGGGCTGCATCGAGAATGGTCTCGTCCGGCTTCGCATCAGCCGCGGTGCCGAGGGGCTTGAAACTTACGCGCATTGGACGATTTTCGCACTAGTCGTTCACAAAGAATTCGCGTGAGCCGTAGAAACTTTCAGCGGTTGTCAGCGTCTATAGCTTCAGTACCAACGGAGGAACGAATGAGCACGGCGACGAAGATCACGGACGAGACGAGACTGGCGGAGAAGATCGTAGGAGTTCTCGATGCGGACGCTGTGCGCGTTTGCTCGGACGACCGCGATTCGATCCGGTTTGCCATTCGCTCGGCCGGGATGAAGCTGCGCTCGATCGTTCTTCGCCGCTGGGCCCTGCGCCGCTTGCTGAATGATCCGACCGGTGCGGTGAAGGTCGAATATCTCCAGCGCGAGCTGCGCCGTTCTGCGGAACATCGCATCGAGTACACCTATCCGCGGAAGGCAGTCGTTCGCCGCGATCTGCCGCTGTCCTTTCCGTCGCCACTCGCCCACGCGCGCTGACGGAACGACGGTCGATCACTGGATTTCTTGACGAAGCGGGCGTAGCATGGCGGCATGGCCGCTGATCTGGATGCTCTCGACGTCAAGATCCTTACGCACCTTCTTCGCGATGGCCGCGCGCCGGCGCAGCAGGTGGCCGACAGCATCGGTCTCTCGCGTCCCGCGGTTGCCGATCGCATTGCCCGCCTCGAGCGCGATGGCGTCATTCGCGGACACACGGTCGTCGTCGAGCCGGCCGCGCTCGGCCACAGCGTTACGGCCTTCATCGCCGCGCGAGGCCAGAGGCTCGACGCAAAACGGAAGAAGGCGTTCGACGCCATTCTCAAGAGCGACGAGATCGTCGAGGCGCATACGGTCGCCGGCGACGATTGCTTCTTCATCAAGGTCCGCACGGACTCGATTCAATCGCTCAACACGCTCGTGGAAAGATTGACTGCGCCGCCGTTGTCGCTTGCGACGCGCACCACGATCGTGATGCAGACGCATTGCGAGAAGGTGGGCGGCATCACGTTGGGAGAGCGATGAAGCAGAACCGCATGCTCGCCTTCGTCGCGTTTGCGATCGTCTGCGTCGTCTGGGGGACGACGTATCTGGCGATCCGCGTGGCGGTGACGACGATGCCGCCGTTTCTGCTGACCGGCGCGCGCTATCTGTTCGGCGGCGTCGTGCTATTCATCGTGGCAAAGATTCACGGCGACGCCATTCCGCGCAGCCGGCGCGTGCTGGCCGAGGTGATGTTGTGCGGCACGTTGATGGTGGCGATTGGCAATCTGACCGTCGTCTGGGCCGAACAGTGGGTGCCGAGCGGATTCGCCGCGCTCTTCGTCGGCACGGCACCTTTCTGGGTCGCGCTGATTGAGCTGACCCGGCGAAGCGGAGAGCGCGTGGAGTTGCGCCGTGGCATCGGCATGCTGATCGGATTCGCCGGCGTCGCGCTGCTGGTCACGCCGAATGGCGCAGGCAAGGCATTCGACGCGCACTTCGTGATCGGCGCGCTTGCGATTCAAGCAGGCTGCATCGCCTGGCAGTACGGCACGGTGCGCGGCAAGTACGCGCTGGCCAGCATTCCGCCGCTGATGTCGTCGGCGTTGCAAATGCTTTGCGGCGGCGTTGTCGTCTCGATCGCCGGTCTTCTCCTCGGCGAGCTTCCGCACTTTCACGCCACGCCGAAAACGTTGGGCGCGCTCGCCTATCTCTCGATCTTCGGCTCGGTGCTCGCCTACACGTCGTACGTCTACGCCGCGCGCCACCTGCGCACGACCACACTCTCGCTCTACGCCTACGTGAACCCGCTCGTCGCCGTGCTCCTCGGCTGGTTCTTCCTGCACGAGCAATTGACGTGGGTGTCGCTCACCGCAATGGCGATCATCCTCACAGGCGTGGCCCTGGTTCAAAGCTCGCGCGGCGGACCAAAGCGGGCAACGCTGATGAACGTTCCGCTGCCGAAGAAGGCAGCGTAAACTCGTACCGTGCTACGCCCTCGATTCGTTGTCGTTCTGGCCCTCGCCGCTGTCATCGCCGCACTCACGCTGACGATGCACGGCGCGCCGCCGAAGCTCGGTCCGCATCCGGTCGTCGTCGAGCTGTTCACGTCGCAGGGATGCTCGAGCTGTCCGCCCGCCGACGCATTGATTCACGAGATCGCGCAGGATCCGGCGCTGCGCGGACGCGTCATCCCGCTGGCGTTTCATGTCGATTACTGGGACCGGCTTGGCTGGCGCGATCCCTTTTCGTCCGCGGAATGGTCGCAACGTCAGGCCCGCTACTCTGCCGCGATGCGCCTTTCGTCGAGCTACACGCCGCAAGCCGTCGTCGGCGGAAGGCGCGAGCTGGTCGGATCGAATCGATCGGGACTCAATGCGGCGCTCGAGAGCCTGTCCAACGCCAAACCAGTTGGCGAGATCGGCCTGACGATTCGCCGTGAGCCGAGCGCCCTCATCGCGACGATCCACGCGACGGTGCCTGCTCGCGACGATGTCTTTCTGGCTGTTACCGAAGACGACGTCACCACGAAGATTCCGCATGGCGAAAACGCCGGACGAACGCTCACGAATGACGCAATCGTTCGCCGGCTGGTTCGCGTCGCGCCGGGGCAGACCTCGGTAACGATTCCGATCGATACAGCATGGCGCAATTTGAGCGCCGTGTCGTTTGCACAAGACCGGAACACGCTTGCCATCGACGCGGCATCAACGGCGCGCCCTCAGTAATGGCGTGCTGAGCATTTGCGTAGAATGACGCGATGAAACGAATCCTTCTCGCGATGCTCCTGGTCGTCTTGGCGTGCAAAGCGGAACGAGCGAAGGAGCAAGTCGCGGGCAACGCGGCTGTCTCGCCCGATCAGGCGGCACGGAGCGTAGCCGGCTCGGCTCCCGCCTCGGCGCAGGCTCCGCAAGCCTCGAAGCAGCCTGCGCAACCGCAGACGCGCATGATCATTCGCAACGCAAACATGTCGCTCGTCGTTCGCGACGCCGCCGATGTACTGCATCAGGTCACGGCGTTGGTCGATGCGAAGGGCGGCTATGTGGCTGACACGCGCCAGTGGAAGGAGCGGGAGCAGGTTCGCGCGAGCGCGGTCGTGCGCGTGCCCGCGGCGCAGCTCATGACCACGTTAGCGGCGATTCGCGGTCTGGCGATTCGCGTCGAAGGCGAAAGCGTCAACGCACAGGATGTTTCGCAGGAGTACGCGGATCTCAACGCGCAGCTCCGGAATCTTCAGGCAACAGAAACGGAATTGCGCGAGTTGTTGAAGACGGTTCGCGAGCGCACGCAGAAGGCATCCGAGGTGATGGAGGTTTACGCCGAGATCACGAAGACTCGCGGAGAGATCGACCAGATCCAGGGCCGCATCCAATTCTTTTCGCAGGCCACTGCCCTCTCGACAATCACCCTCGAGATCATCCCCGACGTTCTCGCAGCGCCGGTCGTAGAGCCGGGATGGCAGCCGGTCGGCACAATCAAGTCCGCCAGCCGCAACCTCCTCAACAGCCTGAAGGTCGTCGCCGACGCGCTGATCTGGATCGTGCTCTACGTTCTACCCCTCGGCCTGCTCTTCGCTGTGATTGCGTTGGTTGTCCGCGCGGTATGGCGGTGGCTGCGCAAGTTGCGTCGGACGCCAGCGTGAGCTTGACCTTCTGGATCACGTACGTACGGTCATGATATTTTGTACGAACGATGATCAAGAAGCTCACTCGGACCGGAAATAGCGTTGCCCTCGTCCTGGACAAACCGCTTCTCGAAGAACTCGGCCTGGATGAAAACGCCGAAGTCGAGTTGTCGACGAACGGTCAGGTGCTCGTTGTGACGCCGAGGCGCGATCCTGTTCGCGAACGCAAGTTCCGCAAGTCCGTTTCGAAGATCAACGAAAAGTATGCCGGTCTGTTCCGCCGGTTGAGTGAGTAGTGAAGGTTCTCTTCCTCACTCTCGGCGAGGTGCTCAGCATTCACGAAGAACAGATCCGTCTCTTCGGCGGTCCGTCGGGTCTTCGTGATGCTGGCCTTCTTCAGTCGGCGATGGGGAATGTCGAAGCAACCTTTGGCGGCGCCTTCCTCCACGAATCCATCTTCGAGATGGCTGCTGCGTATCTCTATGGGATCTGTCGCAATCATCCATTCCTGGACGGCA
>DATAMS010000594.1:0-6181 GCA_036260495.1 Thermoanaerobaculia bacterium | reverse complement strand
ATCATCGAGTCTGCCTACTACCTTCACCATGCCACGCACTACGACCGCTACCTGATGATGGGCCAGACATTCTTCGACGCCATCGTCGCCCACTGCCGCACCGACGCCGGTTACACAACGTTGAAGAGCGTGGTCACGATGGAAAAAGGCGACCTGATGCCGAGCTACTTCCTCGCCGAGACATTGAAGTACCTCTACCTGCTCTTCGCTCCTGACTCGGCGCTCGATCTCGACAAAGTCGTGTTCAACACAGAGGCACATCCGTTCAAGCGTTAGTTCGATGCTGGGGCCGGGCAACTACCGGCTCGCCGGCGCTTCGGATCGCCCGACGTTGCTCGTCTCGACCGATTGCGCCACCGGCAGCGTGAAGAAAAACTTCGTGCCTTTGCCCGGCTCGCTCTCGACCCAGATTCGTCCGCCGTGTGATTCGACGATCCCTTTTGCGATCGGCAGCCCCAGTCCCGCGCCGAGGCGGGCAGTGCGCTTGGCTTGCCAGTAGGGATTGAAAATGTCGCCGAGGTTTTCTTTGGGGATGCCGGGGCCGGTGTCGGCGACGGTGATCTTCACCATGTTCGCATCCTGAGGTTCGGCGCGATACGTGATCATTCCGCCGGCAGGCGTGAACTTCATCGCGTTGCCGATCAGATTCGAGATCACCTGCAGTATGCGATGCCGGTCCGCGAGTACGGTCTTCAGCCCTGACGCGATGTTGTACTGCAGCGTGATCGCGCTCGTCGCCGCCTGCGATTTGAACAACTCATGCGTCTCCGCGAATAGCGACTCGAGGTCGAGCGGCGCTGGCTCGATCGGCAATTGTTTGCCGCCTTCGAGCCGCGTGACGTCGAGAAGATCCTCGATCAGGCGTTGCATCCGTTTCGCCGAGATGTCGATGATCTCGAGCTGCTCGCGGTCGTCATCGGCGATCGTTCCGGCAGTTTGCAGCATCGAGATCGAGAGCATCACCGCGTGCAAAGGATTGCGTAAGTCGTGCGACACGATGGCCAGCATCTCCTCGCGCGCACGCACCGCCTGCTGCGACTCGAGATAAAGCCGCGCGTTATCGATGGCGAGCGAACCGTGGCTGGACAGCTCACCGACGAGTGCCGCATCACCCTGCGAGAAGAGTTTTGACTCCGCCGATGCTGCGAGGATGATTCCGAGCGATTGCCCGCGGCTCACGAGAGGCACTGCCAGCAGCGATCGCTGCTCCTCCGGCGAGACGCCCACGTATTCGAGCAGCGATGAGTGATAGCCGATGACGCGCGTCTCGCGCTCCTGGATCAGGCGGGTGAGCGCATCGGGAACCTCGCGAACAACCTCGCCGGTGCGCGTCATCAGCTCGCGCTCCACCTCGGGATCGCGATGAGCAACCGCGGCGCGGCGAAGGGCACCATCCGGCTCTGCCAGATCGATCACGCAAACCTCGGCAATGTTCGGCACGATCAGCCGCGCCAGCGTGGCGATGGCGTGTTTGTAGTCGAGCGTCGTTGCCAGCTCGCGGCCCGACGCAGCCAGGAACGCGGCCCGGCGCTCCTCGCGCTCCGACGCGGCGCGGGCAAGTTGCGCCTCCGCCGCCTCGCGCTCCGCCTCATGCCTGCGTCCCATCGCCTCGCGCGCGAGAAGCCGCATCTGCCGCCCGAGGCCAGCAACGAGCATGGCCGACGTCAGCGCCAGGAGCGTGAGGATGATCGTCAGCGACGAGCTCAGTTTCTCTGCATCGCGTATCTTCGATCGCCGCTCATCGATCGAATCCTGGAGCGAAGTCTCCAGCGCGGCCGCGGCCCGAAGCGCCTCTTCATACGATGTGTACTTCTCGAACAGACGCGTCATGAAAACTTCGGAGGCCATATGCCGCGTCAGGAACTCGTTCGATATGACGTCGCTATGCCACTCGCGGCTCTCTTTCTCGAGCGACGCCAGGTTGTCCTGCACTTCGGGACCGAGGCGCGGTCCCAGCCTGTGCAGAAGCCGGTCGCCGATTCGCTGCTCCGCGAGAAGACTTTGGTAGTTGCGCACGTACTGAGGCTGAGTCGTGACCTGGTAGGCGATAACCTCGTCGAGCTCCTTCGAGAGATCCGTCTCGATCTTGTTCGCTGCCTTCCGCGAAGGCTCGGCGATGTCGGTGATCTCCGCGCGCATCTGCGCCGTTCGGTTTCCGATGAGGACCGGCAGGAAGACGAGGGTCAGCAGCGAGGCGATGATGAAGACCACCGGGATCACGGTCGTCCACGTGCTGTCCGGGCCTACACGCCAGATGCTTCGCCGTTCTGTTTGCCGCTCTGCCACGATCCTCCTTGGACGGGTGCTCCAAAATGCAGCAATATGCTTGCCTTTGCCACCGGCCCATGCACGTAAACGACCGCAGAGTCTTCCAGCGCCTCCGATTGGCCCGCCCTATCCTCGGCACCTTCAATCAACAGAATGCGCTCATCCTCGACCTCGGAATCAGCGGCGCGTTCATCGAGCACTACGGTGTTGCGACGAGCGGGTTGAACTGCCGGTTACAGTTTCCGTGGAAAAGCGAGCCGATCGAGTTCGCCGGCAACGTAGCACGCACGTTCGTCGTTCGCGTCTCGGGCAATGAAGTTCTTTCGCATACCGGAATCCGTTTCACCGAGGCGATTGGGGAATCGGAAGCGCGGCTGCACGATCTCATGGCGGTCTTCGTGGGATCGATCCTGGCCGCGCAGAAAGCGAACAAGGATGGCGTCCGTCTCGACGAAGATCATCTGACACTGATGGACGTCGGCGGCGCGCGCCGCACACGCGTGCGTGGGCTGAAACGCTACCGGATGGAGCCGGACGGAACGTGGAACCACGGAACGACCACCGATCCGAATCAGCTCGCGGATGGCTTCACCGTCGCTGCCTACGAATACGAAGAAGATCTCGAGTTGCTCTGCCGCGCGTACGAGCTGGCCGACGAGGAAGGGCGGCGTCTGATCCGTCTCGTCGCGGAGTTGAGCGTGCGAACGGTCGTGCCGTCGTGAGCGGGATCGATCCCGAGTTCCAACAGATTCTGATGCGCGTCGTGCTGGTCGGCGGCACGATCATGATCATCGGCGCAACGGGCCTGTTCTTCGCGTTTCGCGCGTTCGCGCCGGCCGCAAAAAAGGGGAGTGATTTCCGAGCGGTCGTCGCGATCATCGCCGTGCTGGCTGTCGTGATGATCGGCTGCTTCATCCTGCTGATTTTCTCGTACGCGAAACGTTAGGATTTCACCACGGAGACACAGAGATCACTGAGGTTTTCTCTGTGTCCTCTGTGCCTCTGTGGTGCATGCCTTTCTCATCTCAGATCGCGCCGCTCTTTTGCATCGCTGCGATTGAGCGCCGGTCGAAGCCGAGCTCGCGGAGAATGGCATTCGTGTGCTGCCCGAGTGATGGCGGCGCGGAGCCGATGGCGCGACGACGCCCATCGATGCGCACCGGATTGCGGATCGCGTCGTACGATCCGATCTCGGGATGCTCGATCGTTTCCACAAGTGGCGCCGCCGCCGGTGTTCGCAGCGCCTCGCGCACGCCGCGCACGAGCGAGACCGGAATGCCCGCACGGCGGCATCGCGCCACCCACTGCGCGGCCGTTCGTTTGCTGAATTCGAGTTCCAGCGCCAGCACGAGAATTTCGCGGTGCTTTACCCGCTGCGCGTTAGTGGCGAATCGCGCGTCGCGCATCAGCTCCGGCAGACGCAGCACACGCTCGCAAAGCTGGGCAAAGTGACGATCGGTGCCCGCACCGATCGCGAACGGGCGATCGCTCGCATGAAAGACCTGATACGGCACGATCGACGGATGCGCGTTCCCGTAGCGCTGCGCCTCCTTGCCGGTGACAAGCACGTTCTGCGCAACGTTGACGAGCGATGCGATCGTCGCGCTGAACAACGACACCTCGAGCGATGAGCCCTCGCCCGTGCGCTCGCGCCCGCGAAGCGCCGCACAGATGGCGCCGAATGCGTAATGCGCGGTCAGAACGTCGGCCAGGGCAACGCCGATCTTCATCGGCTCGCCGTGCTCATCGCCGGTGATCGACGTCAGCCCCGAGCCTGCCTGGGCCAGCAGGTCGTAGCCGGGCGTATTGGCATCGTCGCTGTCGCTGTCGAATCCGCCGATCGTGCAATGAACCGCGCGGGGATTGATGGTGCGAGGAGCAAATCGCAGAGATGCCTGTTGCGCTGGTAGGAAGTTGTCGATGACGACATCGGCGCGCTCGATCAGCCGCCGCGCCGCTTCCAATCCATCGTCGGATTTCAGATTCAGCGTGATCGATTCCTTGCCGCGATTCACCGACAGAAAGTACGCGCTGACGCCGCCAACGAACGGCGGTCCCCAGCGCCGCGTCTCGTCGCCGCCACCCGGCTCTTCGACCTTGATGACGCGAGCGCCAGAGTCGGCGAGAAGTTGCGTGGCCAACGGGCCTGCCAGGACGCGAGAGAAATCGGCGACGAGGATGCCGTCGAGCGGGAGCAGCGATTTGCGGTTCATCTTCGCGCCTTCGCGCCTTCGCGTGATCAGATCCGAATCAGCTTCGCGTACTTTGCGATGAACTTCTTCGAACCGATGCGGTCGAAGTAGACGGTGAGCTTGGCGTCGGGGCCGGATCCTTCCATCGTCAGAATCGTCCCGTCGCCGAACTGCTCGTGCCGCACGCGCTGCGCCCGTTTGAAATCCGCGCTCGGCGCGTTTTGCGGTGTGGCCGGACGGAGCGCCGCAGGATCGAGTTGCACCGGCGACTCTTTGAAGAATGACAGCACTCCGTTGACCGAATCGTTCTTGCGCGGCTGCGGCGGTGCAACCGCAACGGGACGCGGCGGCGGCGCGGGACGGGCGGGTGCAGTGGGCCGACCGTACGAAGGCGCGCGCCTTCCTTCGTTTGAGTAACGGTCGCCGTATCGATCGCCGTACCGATTGTTCGCACCCATCGGCCGCTCGCGCCATGACTGCGCCTCCGGCACATAGCGCGGCCGGGCCATCCGCACTTCCTCGCGCACGTCTTCGGGAATCTCCGTGATGAACGGCGACGGGCTCTGTTCGCGAAACTGACCGTGAAGACGGCGCTCGATGCAGTGCACACACCAGAGCTGTTCGCGAGCGCGGGTCATGCCGACGTAGCAGAGGCGGCGCTCCTCTTCGAGATCGTCATTCGAATCCTTCGATTGCGAATGCGGAAGGATTCCCTCCTCCATCCCGGTCAGAAACACGACTTTGAACTCCAGCCCTTTCGCGGCGTGCAGCGTCATCAGCGTCACGCCTTTCTGCGACTCGTACTTGTCGAGATCCGACATCAGCGTCAGCGAATCGAGGTAATCGCCGAGCGAGGCGCCCGGATTCTGCTCCGAGTACTCGCGCGCGGAGTTCATCATTTCGTCGATGTTCTGCAGGCGTGATTCGTCCTGCAGATCGCGCGACTCCTGCAGCATCCGCCGGTAGCCGGTGCGCAGAAGCAGATAGTCGTACAACTCGGGCAGCGGATTGCTCGCGACACGATTGAGGTCGTGCACGATCTCGCGAAATTCTTTGACCGCCTTCGAAGCACGCGGCGGCAGGAACGAGAGATCGCCCTCGATGATCGTCCATAGCGTCACGTTCTGCGCCGCAGCCTGATCGTTCAGCGCCTTTGTCGTCGTGTCGCCGATGCCGCGCGACGGCACGTTGATCACGCGCTCGATCGAGGGTGTGTCGTGCGGCCGGATCGTCAGCCGGAGAAACGAGAGGATGTCTTTGATCTCCGCCCGCTCATAGAACTTCACGCCGCCAACGACGGAGTAAGGGATGTTCGACCGGAGCAACTCTTCTTCAAACGGCCGCGACTGCGCATTCGTCCGAAAGAGAATCGCGTAGTCCGAGAGCTTGTACTTCCCGCGGCCGTTGCTGATCTTCTCGATCACGAACTGCGCTTCCTCGCGCTCGTTCGTGCACGACACGACGCGCACCGGCTCGCCGCTGCCGGAGTCCGTAAAAAGCGTCTTTCCCTTGCGGGCGATGTTGTTCGAGACAACACCAGTTGCGGCGCCGAGGATGTTGCCGGTGGAGCGGTAATTCTGTTCGAGCTTGATGATGCGCGCGCCCGGAAAGTCGCGCTCGAAATTGAGGATGTTGTTGATGTCCGCGCCGCGGAACTTGTAGATCGACTGATCTTCATCGCCCACCGCGACGATGTTCTGCTTCTTCCCCGCCAGCGCTTT
>DATAMS010000582.1:0-1860 GCA_036260495.1 Thermoanaerobaculia bacterium | reverse complement strand
CGCAATCAACCGACAACCGACAACGCGCAGATGGGCGCGCCAGCGCCCATCTGCGCAAAAATTCACTTCACGACAGGCACTCCCGCCGCCAGTTTGTTGAACGCCGGCAAATCCGTATCCCAGATCGCTTTCAGCTTTGCGAGCTGCGCGTCGATTTGCACCACTAACTCATCGCGCACCTCGATCTGCTGGGCGGTCGGCGCGTAAGGGCCCGATGCCGCGGAGTCGCCGACACCGGCCAGCTTGTCGTTCAGCTTGATCGGGTAGTTCAGCGGATCCTGCGAGCTCTTGTTCTTCGTTTGATAGAGAGCCTCTTCGACTGCCGTCATCTTCTTGTCGAGATCGTTCGCGGCTGCGGCGATAGCCTTGTTGTCGGAGACGCGCTTCTTCACGTCGGTGAGCTGCTTGCGCACTTCGCGGATGCGTGTGATCTGCCCATTCACCTCGGAAAGCTTGTCGTGAACGCTGGTGACGAAATCGAACTGCGCTTTCAGATCGGCCGGCGTGGCCGTGCTGCGCGGATCCTGTTTGATCTCGAACGATGTAACTGCTGTCTGATCGCCGGCCTTCAGCCGCGCCTGATACGTCCCGGGGATCACGCGCGGCCCGATCGTTCCACCGCTCCACATGATGAGACCGGGGAAGCGTTTCGCTTCATTCGTGCGCAGATTCCAGACGAAACGATTGTGGCCGTTGACGACGTCAGTGAGTTTGTTGGAGTCGCTGCCGCGACGTCCGCCTTCTTCGCCGCCCTCTTCCGCGGCCTCGCCGGCCGGATTCTGTTCGGCGGCGCTGCCTTCCGATTGAATCCCTTCTTTCTTTTCAGGAGCAGCCGGTGTGGCGGCCTTTTCGGTGGACAACGCCGTCGGAGCCGCCGCGGCCGTACCGTTTGCCTCGGCCGGTTTTGCGGGCTCCGCTTCAACCTTCCCGGTGTATTCGCGAATGACCTTGCCGTCGCCAGTCTCGATGGCGAGAGTGACTTTGGTGCCCACCTTCTGGTCATGCAGGTAGTAATCAATGATGGCGCCGTTGGGAGGATTCGATCCCTGCCCTCCACCGCCGCCACGCCCTCCTCCGCCCGCGGTGCGCCAAGTCAGCGCCGGCTTGAAGACGTAGAGCGGCTTCGACGCGACCTCGGGTGTGAGTTGCCGGAGCGGCTCAAGATTGTCGAGCATCCAGAACGCGCGGCCATGCGTCGCGGCGATCAGCGCGTCGTCGTGGACGAGCAGATCGTGAATCGGAACGATGGGCAGTTTGTACTGGAGCGACTGCCAGTGGCCGCCATCGTCGTAGGAAACGTAGACGCCGCGCTCCGTGCCGGCGTAGAGAAGCCCGCGTTTCTTCGGATCGGCGCGGATGACGCGCGTGAACTCGGAGGCCGGAATCCCGTCGACGATCTTTTTCCAACTCTTGCCGTAGTCGTTCGTCTTGTACAGATACGGGTGGAAGTCGTCCCACTTGAAGTTCGTCGCCGCGACGTACGCCGTTCCCTTGTCGAGCGGGCTGGCGTCGATCTCGTTGATCATGATCCATTCGGGCATGATCGCCTTCGGAGGCGTGACGTCGTCCCAACGCGCGCCGCCGTCGCGCGAGACGTGAACGAGTCCGTCGTCCGAACCCACCCAGAGAACGCCGGCTTCGACGGGCGACTCGGCGCCGTAGAAAATCGTGTCGTAGTACTCGACGCTCGTGTTGTCCTTCGTGATCGGGCCACCGCTCGGCCCTTCCTTCGACTTGTCGTTGCGCGTGAGGTCGGGGCTGATCGTCTTCCAGCTCTGCCCGCCATTCGTCGACTCCATCAGGTACTGCGACGCCGCGTAAACCTTGTTCGGATCGTTGGGCGAAAAGAAGATCGGGAAG
>DATAMS010000573.1:0-2206 GCA_036260495.1 Thermoanaerobaculia bacterium | reverse complement strand
GAAAATCAGCAAAGACTGTCAGATTTGCCACACGGTTCTGCCCGATGCGACGGCAAATGCGAGCCCCGTATTTACGCATCCTGTCGACATCGGCGATCTGCGCGGCGTCAATTGTTCCGACTGCCATACCGGCGGCGGCATGTAATGAATCACAGGAGGTAAACAATGAATCGAAAATTGGTAGCAATCATTCTGAGCGTTGCAGTCATTCTGATCGCCGCGCCGGCCGCGTTTGCCGCGCCCGACGGTGGTGCCCTTTACAAAGCGAAGTGCACAAGCTGCCACGGAGCCGACGGCGGCGGCATGACGCCGATGGGAAAGGCGATGAAACTGCGCGATCTGCGCTCGCCTGAAGTGAAGAAGCTGACGGATGCAGAGCTGACCAAGGTGACGGCAGACGGCAAGGGAAAAATGCCGGCCTACAAAGGCAAGCTGTCCGATGCCGACATCAGCGCGCTCGTCGCGTACATGCGCACGTTGAAATAGCTAGCAGGGAACAGGAGCGCCGTCCCGGCGGCGGCGCTCCGTTGCTTTACCATTTCCCGTGTGCTCGATCCGCCTCCCGAACCACTGCCCGACATCGGCGACGATCCACGCTTTTACGCAGCACTCGCGATGCTGGCGGCGCACGACTACTTCGAAGCGAGCGACGAATTCGAAGAGCTTTTCTTCGAGGCCGTGCGCGACGAAGTCGAATTCGCGCGCGTCTTTCTCCAGCTTGCGGCCGGCGGTGTTCACCTCGAGCGGAGGCAATGGCGTGCCGCCGCGCAGCGCCTCGACGAAGCGGTTCGTGCCATCGCGCGCGTGACCAACGACCGCGGTTTCGATCTCGTCCGGATGGCGGAGGAATTGCGGACAGTGATCGAGCAAGTGCGCGACGGCTCCGCATTCGAATGGCCTCGCGTCCTGCGGCGCTGATCGATCGCGCCGGCGTGGCGCTCATCACACGCTCGCGTGACACCGGGTGCCGCCTCGCTCGCGAAAACCGCGCATCGTGTGAGGCGTGCCACCCGACGTGATTTTGATCCACCCGCCCAGCGTTTTCGATTTTCGCGAGCGGGCCATCGTTTACGGACCGATCAGCGACGTCATCCCCTCGACGCCGGTCTTCGAGATGTACCCGGTCGGATTCCTTACGCTCTCCGCATACCTGCGGCGGCACGGCTACGGCGTGCGCATCGTGAACCTGGCGTTGCGGATGATGCGCAGCCGCCGCTTCAGCCCAGAGAAATTTCTCCGCAAACTGAAGCCGAAACTGTTCGGCATCGATCTGCATTGGCTCCTGCACGCGCACGGCGGACCGGCGGTCGCTGCATTGCTCAAGAAGCTGCATCCCGAGATCCCGATCGTCTTCGGCGGCATCTCCGCGACATGTTTTCATCGCGAGCTGATCGAAGATCCCGCGGTCGATTTCGTCCTGCGCGGCAGCGTCACGGAGCCGTCGCTGCTCGCGCTCCTGCGTGAGCTCGAAGGCGAGCGACGCTTCGAACTGGTTCCTGGTCTCACATGGAAACAGGATGGCGAGGTTCGCGTGAATCCCGACGCCGTGCTTCCCACTTCCCTCGACGAATACGATTTCGACCTCGGCGCGATGATCCGTTCCGTCGTCCGGCACTTCGACTTCTGGACCAGCGTTCCATTTCAGGCGTGGTGGCGGCATCCCATCACCGCCGTATTCACCGTTCGCGGCTGCGCGCGGCGCTGCATCACCTGCGGCGCGTCGAACGCCGCGTTCCGCCGCTTCATGCCCGGGCACCACCCGCTCCTGCGCGGTCCGGAGGCGATTGCCAAACAGGCGCGGCAGCTCGCCGCGATCACGCGAACGCCGATCTTTCTCGTCGGCGATCTTCGCGACGGCGGCGGGACCTACGCGCACGATGTCATCGATGCGCTGGCCCGCACGCCGGTCTCGAACCGCATCGTGTTCGAGTTCTTCGATCCGCCCGACGCGGAGCTCGTAGCGCGCATCGATGCATCGATCCAGTCGTGGGGAGCCGAGCTTTCCCCCGAGAGTCACGACGAATCGATCCGCGGCCTCCTCGGCAAAGCGCGATTCACGAATGTGCGGATGCTGCAGGCAATCGAATCGGTCATGGCCTCACGTTGCGAAAACCTCGACCTTTTCTTCATGATTGGACTTCCGGGCCAGACGACAGCCAACGTGACGGAGACCGTTGATGCGATCGAAGAGCTGTTCGTCCGCTTC
>DATAMS010000562.1:0-11195 GCA_036260495.1 Thermoanaerobaculia bacterium | reverse complement strand
AGCAGTTCTACCCCTGACCACCCCCATGACGTCACGCCATCAATGTCCGCTATGTGGAGTTCGTCGATCAAGCTAGTTTCGGGCCATGGTGGAAATGACTCACGAGCCGCATCGGTGACGCCGATCGACTGTAGGAAATGAAGAAACTCGAACTCTCGCGTTTCAGGGTCCGTGAGATCAACGGTGTCGAGGCGCCGAACCGATGGCCGGATCAGGGTCCGATCGACGGGCTCGACTAGAACCGGAATTAGCCGGGAGAGAGGGGAGTACGGGTCTTCAAATATTTTTTGCGCTGTTTCAAAGGCGCACCATTTGCTAAAGACGGAGCTTCGCGAAAGCACAAGGATTAGCGCATCACTTGCCTCGATCGCCCGTTCAAGTGCCATCACTACGTCCTCGCCTGGTGCAATGGAGTCTTCGTCGAAGAAGACCGTAAGTCCCCGAGCTCGGAGAAAGGTCACCAACTGCCGAACCCAAGGCTTTTGCCTCCGATTGTGGCTGAGAAAGAAGTCGTACCGCGCTGAGGCTTCTTTCATGGCTGCCGATAATCAGGGGTTATCCGTCAGCTTCGCCTAACAATCGTCTTCCGCGGATGCCGCTCCACCACCCTTGATTTCAACGCCGCATCCGCTACGTGCGTGTAGATCTCCGTTGTCACGATGCTGCGGTGGCCGAGGAGGCGTTGGACGTAGCGGATGTCTACGCCTTCTTCGAGAAGGTAGGTGGCGATGGAGTGGCGGAACATGTGGGGGGTTACTCTTCGGGTCAGGGCGACGTGTTCGCCGAGTTTGCGGATCAGGCGGCGGATGAACTGGGGGGAGGCGGGGCCGCCGCGGGAGTTGACCAGGAACGAGGGGCCGGCGTGGCCGTGGTCGGTGCGGGCTGTGTTGTAGGCGACGAGCAGGTCGCGGATCTCGGCGTCGGGGATGTAGACGCGGCGCTGGCGGTCGCCTTTGCCGGTGATGGTGATGACGCCGGCGGTGAGGTCGATATCTTCATCGCGGAGGGCGGCCAGCTCGGCGACGCGGATGCCGGTGGCGAAGAGGAGCTCGGCGGCGACGCGCGTCGAGAGTTGCATGAAGTCGCCGTTCATCGGGGATTGATCGAGAGCGCGGCCACTTCGCCGCGGGACAGCACTCTTGGGAGGCGCTTCGGCAGGCGGATGCGGATGCGCGCGCCGCGGAACGGATCCTCGGCGACATGGCCCTCATCCTCGAGCCATCGGAAGAGTGATCGGAGCGAGGCCACGTGGCGTTTGGCCGAGGTCTCTTTGAGGTTGTGCTGGGTGAAGAGGTGCTCGATGTATTGCTGCAGCGTGGCCCGCTCGCACGACGTGACCTCGGCTCCCGCGCCTGCGAAACCGGCGAATCGGTTCAGATCGAGCCGGTAAGCGCGAGTGGTGTGCTCCGACAGCTTCCGGACGCCGCCGCAGTTTTGAATGAAGGCTTCGCAGGCATCGACAATGAGCACGCACACCCTCCGCAAAAACGGTTGTTTTTGGTGACGGTACGTGAATTTGGGGTGAGTCGCGGACGGAGATCGGGACGTACGGCGGGGTTTGCGGACTTAGATGCGGCGTCGGGACGACGCCGGGCCAGCCGCCGAGACGGCGGCGTTCCGCAGCGCATGTGTTTCCTGCGCGATCTGTTGCTCTTCGTTTGTAGGAATGACGAAGACTGGGACCGGGCCGTGGCTGATGAGGCGCTCATCGGATTGATGCGCGCGGTTCAAGGGCTCGTCGAGTTTGATGCCGAGGAAGGCGAGATTGGCGCAGATGCGGCCGCGGACGATTGGGGCGTGCTCGCCGATGCCGGCGGTGAAGGCGAGGCAATCGAGGCCGCCGAGGGCGGCGGCATAGGAGCCGATGTACTTGGAGACGCGGTAGCAGAAGAGGTCAAGGGCGAGCCTGGCGCGGGCGTCGCCGTTCGTCGCGGCCTCCACGATTTTCTTCATGTCGCTCGTGCCGCCGGAGAGTGCTGCCAAGCCGGATTTGTGATTGAGGAGATCGTCGATTTCGGTGGCGCTCTTTCCGTTGCGCAATAGATAGAGGATGGCGCCGGGATCGATGTCGCCGCTGCGGGTGCCCATGACCAGGCCTTCCATCGGGGTGAGACCCATGCTCGTGTCGATGCTCACACCGTCCTTGAGCGCACAGACGCTGGCGCCGTTGCCGAGGTGGCAGATGATGGTGCGCTTGGGCGGGGGGATGTGGGCAGTGAGGCGGTGCGAGACCCAGGCGTAGGAGATTCCGTGGAAGCCGAAGCGGCGGATGTGGAGATCGTCGGGGACTGCGTAGTGACGGGCGACGTCCGGAAGCGTTTGATGAAAGGCCGTGTCGAAGACGGCGACGACCGGCACGTTGGGAAGCGCGGCGCGCAGGGCGTTGATCGCGGTGACGGCAATCGGATTGTGAAGCGGAGCGAGATTGGCGAGCTGTTTGATCTTTGCCAGCACTTCATCGTCGACCAGCGTCGGAGCGACGAACGTTTCGCCGCCGTGGACGACGCGGCATCCGGCGGCGTGGATCTCTGAGCCACTCATCCGCGCGAGCGCGCCGCGCACGGCTTGCCCCATCTCCTCGGCTGCGATCTCCTTCACATCGCCCGTCGCAATCACCTCGGCTGGCTCGGGGAATCGGTACAGTCCCCACTTCAGCGACGAGCTGCCCGGGTTGATGGCGAGGATGTTCACGGGCGTTTGTACGGCCATTTCCAGTCCCGCACTGCCGGCAGATCGTCGCCGTGCTCGCAGACGTATTCGTGATGTTCGACGAGCATGTCGCGCATGTCCTGCTTCACGTGCGCGTAGCGGTCATTCAGTCCCGGCACGCGGTCGATGACATCGATCACGAGGTGGAAACGATCGAGATTGTTGAGCACCGTCATGTCGAACGGCGTGGTCGTCGTCCCTTCCTCTTTGTAGCCGCGAACGTGGAGGTTTTCGTGATTCCGGCGGCGATAGGTCAGGCGATGAATGAGCCACGGGTAGCCGTGGAAGGCGAAGATCACGGGGCGGTTGGTGGTGAAGATCGAATCGAAATCGGCGTCGGAAAGTCCGTGCGGATGTTCGGACGGCGGCTGCAGCGCCATCAGATCGACGATGTTGACGACGCGCACTTTCAAGTCTGGAATGCGCTGCCGCACGATGTCGACGGCGGCGAGAATCTCGAGCGTGGGAACGTCGCCGGCGCAGGCCATTACCACGTCGGGCTCGGCGTTCTCGTCGTTGCTGGCCCACTCCCAGATTCCCACGCCGGCGCTGCAATGCTTGATGGCCGCGTCCATGTCGAGATACTGCAACGCCGGTTGCTTCCCGGCGATGATCACGTTCACGTAATTGCGGCTGCGCAGGCAATGGTCCATGACCGACAGCAGCGTGTTCGCGTCGGGCGGCAGATACACCCGCACCACCTCGGCCTTCTTATTGGTGACGTGATCGATGAAGCCAGGGTCCTGGTGACTGAAGCCGTTGTGATCCTGCCGCCAAACGTGCGACGTCAGCAGGTAATTGAGCGAGGCGATCGGCCGCCGCCACGGAATGTGCCGCGTGGTCTTCAGCCATTTCGCGTGCTGATTGAACATCGAGTCGATGATGTGGATGAACGCTTCGTAACAGGAAAAGAGGCCGTGCCGCCCGGTGAGCAGGTAGCCTTCCAGCCAGCCCTGGCAGAGGTGTTCGCTCAGCACTTCCATGACGCGGCCGTCATGTGTGATGTGCTCGTCGGTCGGAAGAATGGTTCCGGTGAAGACGCGATCGGTCGCTTCGAAGACGGCGTTGAGTCGATTGGAGGCCGTTTCATCGGGACCGACGAGGCGGAAATTGTCGGGGTTCCTGCGAATGATGTCGCGAAGAAATCCTCCGGCGATGCGCGTGGCTTCCGCGGTCGTTGAGCCCGGACTGCCGATATCAAACGCGTAGTCGCGGAAGTCGGGCATGCGCAGATCGCGCAGCAGCACGCCGCCGTTCGCGTGCGGATTCGCACTCATGCGCCGGTCGCCGCGTGGTGCGAGTGCCGCAATCTCCGGTCGCAATCTCCCTTCCTCCGTGAATAGCTCCTCAGCGTTGTAGCTCTTCATCCACTGCTCGAGCAGCTTGAGGTGCGCGGGATTGCCGGCCAGTTCCGAAAACGGGACCTGGTGCGATCGCCAGGAATTCTCGGTTGGCTTGCCGTCGACTTCCTTCGGTCCGGTCCAGCCTTTCGGACTACGAAGAATGATCATCGGCCAGATGGGGCGCTCGGAGAATCCGTTCGTGCGCGCATCGGTCTGGATCGATCGGATCTCGTCGAGGACCGTATCCATCGCCGCGGCCATCAACTGATGCATCGTGGCGGGATCGTCGCCTTCGACGAGATGCGGTTCGTAGCCGTAGCCTCGGAAGAGATCGCGCAATTCGTCGTTGCTGATGCGCGCCAGCACCGTGGGATTGGCGATCTTGTATCCGTTGAGATGCAGGATCGGTAGCACCGCACCGTCGCGCGCCGGATTGAGAAACTTGTTCGAGTGCCAGCTCGCCGCCAGCGGTCCCGTCTCCGCTTCGCCGTCGCCGACGACGCATGCGGCGATCAGATCGGGATTGTCGAAGACCGCGCCGTATGCGTGGACGAGCGCGTAGCCAAGCTCGCCACCTTCATGAATCGATCCCGGCGTTTCCGGCGCAACATGACTCGGAATCCCGCCCGGAAATGAGAACTGTTTGAAGAGCCGGCGCAGGCCGTCAGCGTCCTGACTGATGTTCGAATAGACCTCGCTGTACGTTCCCTCAAGATAGGTATTGGCAACGAGTCCCGGCCCGCCATGTCCCGGCCCGGCGATGTAGATCACGCTGAGGTCGCGCGCTTTGATGACGCGGTTGAGATGCACGTAAATGAAGTTGAGGCCGGGCGTGGTTCCCCAATGTCCGAGGAGCCGCGGCTTCGTGTGCGCGAGCAGCAGCGGCTCGCGAAGCAACGGATTGGCCAGAAGGTAAATCTGGCCAACGGAGAGGTAGTTCGCCGCACGCCACCACGCGTGCATGAGGTTCAACTCGGATGACGAAAGAACATCGGTGGCGTCGGATTGCATATCGGTAGCCATGCGCAGTCATCATGCCATTTGCGCGAGCGGAAGGGGTCAGACCGAAAGTGAAAGTGACGACAGGCCTCGCGGAGCGAACGGTTCAGGCGAAGCGTCGTCACTTTCACTTTCGGTCTGATACGCATTAGCAGGCATAACCCAGTCCCCGCTGCGTGGTCATAGCATCGTGGACGAAGGAGGCTTGCGATGCAAACGTATGCGGCAATCGATCTTCATTCGAACAACGGTGTGCTGACAGTCATCGACGAAACCGACCGGGTCCTGAGGCAGAAAAAGCTGGCGAACAAGCTGGAACTATTCGTCGGCGAGCTCGAACCGTTCCGAGCGACGCTGCAGGGTGTGGCCGTGGAGTCGACGTTCAACTGGTACTGGCTCATCGACGGGCTGCTCAAACACGGGTTTCCGATGAAGCTGGTCAACACAGCAGCGATTCAGCAGTACGCAGGACTCAAGCATACGGACGATCCCTACGACGCGTGGTGGCTCTCGCACATGATGCGCCTCGGCATCCTGGCTACCGCGTACATCTATCCGCGAGAGGAGCGAGCGGTTCGCGATCTGTTGCGAAAGCGCTCCAGCCTGGTCCAGCAGCGGACGGCCAACATCCTGAGCGTTCAGAACCTCGAGCAAAGAAACCGAGGAGTCAAAATCTCATCGGGGGAAGTCAAAAAACTCACCGAGAAGAGTATCGGTGAGCTCTACGACAATGAGGACCTGGAGCTGGCACTCACCACGACGGTTAACGTGATCGGGGCGCTGACCGAACAGATTCGCTGTCTCGAAAAGGCCGTGCTCAAGAAGGCTCGCTTGCGGGATGAGTTCAAGCTGCTGCTGACGGTGTGGGGCGTCGGCGACATTCTCGGTCTGACCATCATGTACGAGGCTGGCGACATGAGCCGCTTCGCCGGCCCCGGACCGTTCGCTTCGTACTGCCGCTGCGTCGAAGCGAAGCGTTTGTCCAACGGAAAGAAGAAGGGTGAAAACAACGGGAAGAACGGCAACAGATACCTGGCCTGGGCCTTCGTCGAAGCAGCTCACTACGCCATTCGTTACTACCCGGAAGCGAAGCGCTTTTACGATCGCAAAGCAGCACGGACCCTGCCGGTCGTGGCCATCAAGGCCATTGCACATAAGCTCGCTCGCGCCTCGTATCAGGTGCTGCGCGACCAGAAACCGTTCGACCCGAAGAAAGTGTTCCGTTGAAGCTTGGTCGGTGCGGTCAGCCACCACTTAGGGGTTGGTTCACAACCATCGGTCTGATTGGAGGCCGCACCGGCCAGGATGAGTTGACGTTATGATTTCGCAACGAGCGCGTGAGCCACAAGGGGTTGGACGCCGGTCGATCACGGCCGGTGAGCCACGAGTTCTGTGCACCTTCCAATTGGACACGCGCTCGTATGACCGATCCGTTTCTGGGACGCCTTGTGCGTCAGGGGCCGGAGCCGATCTTCGGACGACTCCCCAGCCTTGATCCTGATGGGTGACTGGTGCGGATTCATCCGACACCTCTCGACCGAGACACCGGGACTGCCAAATCATCTCGCCAACGACAAAAGCCCATCGATCACAGCGGCTAAGCGCCGCAGAGGGAATTGCCCGCCCCTATTGACAACGCCTGCTAATGGGTGACAACGCCTGCTAATGGGTGACCCCTTCCGCATCACTTCGGCTTAGCGACCACGAGTGGTTGCGCTTCGAGCTCTCTTCGATAGAACACCCTTGGACGTTGCACGTTGCGCTCGGCGGGGTCGGCGATTTGCTCGTCGCCTTTGACGAAGGCGACGGTCACGCCGCGGCCGGCCTGGGCTTCCTTCATCAGCTCGAGCTGCATTTGCGGGACGCGTTGCGTGGCGAAATCGAACCACTCGCGGACCATCACGCTGCCGTCTTTCGGCTCGTCGTCCGCTTTGCTCTGGACGATGCCTTCTTCGATCAGCGCGTAGGTCAGAAAGCCGTGGCCGAATTTCGATGCTTCCTGGGCGGCCTGGTAGCTCTGCGCCGCGGTGAGGATGTACATCCCTTTTTCGTAGGCGAGCTGCGCCAGTCCCTTCGAGTTCATCGGGCCGCGGCGCTTCTCTTCCGACTCGAGTGCCTGACCGGAATTGCAGGCATCGATGACCATCAGTATTTGTCCGGCATCGATCTTCTCGATCGCAGCTTGCAACTCGATGTCGGAAACACTGTGATCGAGGATGGTCTTCAGGCCGGCGTCGTCGATGGCGTCGCGGCCGCCGGCGTATCCGAGGTCGTGCGGGATGAGGTAGAAACGGCTGGATTGGGCGGTGCCGTGGCCGGCGAAATAGATCACCACCGCATCTTCCGGAGCGACTTTCGCGGCGAGCTCGCCGAGCGCCTTGAGGATGTTCGGCTTGGTGGCCTGATCGTCGGCGAGCGTCGTCACTTCGGTTTTCGCGAACGAGCCCAGCTTGTCCTGCTGCGTCTTCCACTCGGCGCCGAAACTTCCGGCATCGGCGACGGCGTATTTGAGATCGAAGTCTTTGTTCGCGTAGCTGTTCACGCCGACTGCGAGAACGTACGTGGTTCCTTTGCGCTGCAGCGACGGGGCTCCCTGCACGAGCAGAGTGCTGTCGGCGCTCTTGACGTTGTCGCGATTGAAGGCGTAGGCAGTCAAGCGGTTCTCGCCGGCCACGACCGGCAGCGTCGTCTTGAGAAACGCGTCGCCCTTTCCGGCCAGCACATCGCCGTGCCATACCTTGACGAGCGAGCCGTTGCGGAAGAGGCGGACGTCCTGCGCGCCGGCCGGCGAATCGGAGATGCGCACGGCTACGTCGGCATCGCGACCGGTGGCGGGTCCGGCAAGTTGAAGGTGGACGACGGGTGAGCGGCGGTCCTTTTCGGCGATGCTCTGCGACGCTTTGGGACGCTTGCCACTCATGAGATCGGAGAGCAGGTTCGGGTAGAAGAAATCTCCGAAGAACGCTTCGACCGGCGCCACATCGCGGAGTCGCGGCGAGAATCGCCAGAGGATTTGCGCATATGCGGCGGCCGTACCGTCGAAGAGTCCGTCGGGCGTGATGACGAGCCAGTCGCTTTGATCGAACGCGACGAGCGTGGCCAGAGGCGCGCCGGTTTGCGCGTCCCAGATTTTCACGCTGCTATCGCGGCTGCTGCTGATCAGCGTGCGATTCTTGCTGCCGCGAAGCACCAGCGATGTGATGGTTCCCGAATGTCCATCCAGCGTGCGGATCTGCGCGCCATCGGAAACGTTCCACTGCGTGATGGTTCCGTCTTCACCGCCGGACCAGATCTGTTTTCCGTCTGCGCTGAAGACGATGGCGGGCGACGTGTTTGCGCCGAACGCGCGGAGCGGCGCGCCGGTCGCTGCATCGAGGATGCGCACCTTGCCGGTGCCTCCGACGGCCGCGATGGTGGCACCGTCGGGACTGAAGGCCACAGCCCTGATCCATCCTGTTTCATCGGGGTCGACCTTGCTGAACACTTCGCGCCCCGAGGCGATCTCGAAGACTTTGACTTCCGTGTTGATCGTGCCGCAGGCCAGAAAACGCGCGTCGTTGCTGAACGCAAGGCTTCGCGGGTGGGCGCCCAGCGTCGTCACCAACGCGGCAGTGGCAAGATTCCAGATCTTGATTGCCGCGCCGTCGGCACCTGCCAACAGTTTCTGATCGGGACTCACGGTCAGCACCTCGAGATCCATGCTGAAGTCTCGGAGCTCCTTCACCGCGGTTCCGTTCGCGTCGTACAACGTGATCAAGCCGCCTTGCGCGCCGCCGATGAGCGCGGCGTCGCTGCCGGACATTCGCTCGAAGACGTGTTCCGTGCCGCGTGGCGCAATCCGGCGCATGTCTTTTCCGGAGGCGAGGTCCCACACGCGGACGGAGTCGAGCGCATCGTGGCTGATGAGAGTCCGCCCTTTGTTCGACAGCGCGAGGCCTTCGACGAAGTTGACGTGACCGGCGAACGTACCAAGCTCGTTCCCCGAGGCAACGTCCCACAGTTTGATCGATTTGTCAGCGCTGCTGCTGGCCAGCGTCTCGCCGTCGGGCGTGAAAGCGATGCCCCACACGATGTCCGTATGACCCTTCACGAAGCGGATTTCTGTTCCGCGGCTCACGTCCCAGAAATGAACGGTGTGATCCCAGCCGCCGGTGGCGAGCGACTTGCCGTCCGGGCTGAAGGCGACGGCGTCCACGATGTCGCGGTGTTTGATCGATCGAAGCGCTTTCGCGCCGACGAGGTCCCAAAGTCTGGCCGTGCCGTCCTTGCTGCCACTGGCTGCCATGCTTCCATCGGGACTGATGTCGATCGAGGTCACCTCGTCGGTATGTCCACTCAACGTTGCCCGCTCTTTGTTCGCGGCAAGATCCCAGAGTTTGATGGGGCCGCTGTTGCTGCCCATCGCCAGCATGTGGGAATCGTGGCTGATGGCGAGCGCAGTGATTCCTTCCCCTGCATCGAGCGTCCGCTCTTCCTTTCCAGATGCCACGTTCCAGAAGCGGATCAGGTTGTCGCCGCCACCGCTGTCGAAGGTGTGGTTTGCCGTGATGACGGTCTTGCTGTCGGGGGTCAGACAAAACGCCGCGAAGGCGCCGTTCGTGGCGTTGATCGTCACCAGCGGCTCACCCGACGCGACGTCCCAGATGCGCAAGGTTTTGTCGTAGCCGAGGCTGGCCAGGAGAAGACCGTCGGAGCTGAAACGAACGTCGAGAACGTGATCAGTGTGACCGGCCAGCGTCCGCAATTCGCGGCGCGAAGCCACGTCCCACAACTTGATGGAGTTGTCGTTGCTGCCGCTGGCGAAGAGGGTTCCGTCGGGGCTGAATGCTACGGAGCGAACGAACTCGGCGTGGCCGGTCTGCACCACAATTTTCGGCGCGACTTTCGGTGTCTGCGCGGCGGCGATGTTTGAAATCAGGAGAGTGGAAAGCAGCGCGGTGGCGAGCTTCATGAGTTGATTGATCCCTTTGGCGGAGTTTTAGCGATGCGTCAATGTCAACTTGAAGCCGACCGGTTTCGCTAGTGCTTCGTCCGAGGTGAGAACGTAGGCGTCGGTCTCCTGCTCGACCATCTTCAAATCGCGTCCGCGAGTGAGCGATCGCGAGTTGAGTGCGGCAAGGATCTCCTGCTCTTCGGTTTGTGCCGGAGTCGCAGCGGGCGCGGGTGCTGGTGCGGGAGTTGGAGCGGGGGCCGGAGTCGCAGGTGCTGGCGCAGATGCCGGATGACTCGGCGCGGCTGGCGACGGACTGTTGCCATGCGCGCCCGTCGTGATCTGCGTGACCTCCTCGATCTCGCGCTTCGACATGATGAAGGTGAGCTGCTCGGTGCCCGGCGTGTCGTCGAATTCGAACCATCCCTCGCCCTGCGGCACAGTGTAGTCGGCGGTTCGTCCGATGTGATTGCTCACGCCTTTGTAGGGAAAGAGGAGGCTGCGCGTTCCCGAGGAGCCTTGATTGATGACGACGACGTAGCCGGGGAAATTCATCGCGAAGTGAAAGCGCACTTTGTCGCCGGCGCGAAAGACGGTGCGGGTGGAGACGAAGCGCGCACGCCCATCGCGATCGAGCTCGACGCGGACGCGCGCGCCGGGCCGGCCGGCGGTGGGCTTGGCGGCGGCTGGTTTACCGACGGCTGACGACGCCGGCGAGGAGGCGTTGTCACTTTTGTACGTGTTGAAGAGGTCGCGCGGGCCGGCGTTCTGCGCAAAGGCTTCGCCGGCAACGGAGAGGAGCACGCAGGCAGCGATTGTGATCGAGGTTTTCTTCATGGCGATGATCATCCTTTGTCCGTTCGATCGTTACTCGGCGGCCAGGCGAAAGGCGAGAATGGCGTAACCCGCTTTCGCTCCCTGCCGCACTTCGAGCGTGCTGAGAAATGTCTTGTAGCCCTCGCGCACGACTTTGATCGGGTAGGTTCCCGGCGGGATGGAAACGCCTTTCGCATCGGAGTCGAACATGCCGTTCTCGTTGGTGCGGCCAAGCATGAGGATGTCTTCCCGGCGAATCTCCCCCTTCACCGGCGTCACGCCCGGTTTGAAGATGGCGAAGGAACATTTGTCGAGCAGTTTTCCTGTCGCGTCGGTGACGAGCAGCATGACTTTGAGCGGCGTCGCGGGAACAGAAGGTGCGGGCTCGGGCGCCGGAG
>DATAMS010000560.1:0-6279 GCA_036260495.1 Thermoanaerobaculia bacterium | reverse complement strand
AGCGTCGTGACGACCGGCGCAAAGTAGATCGTGCGAAAGAGCGCCTTCCAGCGCGTGAGCTTCGCATTCACCAGCAACGCCGCCACGAGCGACACCGCCACCGTCAGCGGCCCGCCGACGAGCGCGAAGTAGAGCGTGTTCGCGAAGGCGGTCCAGAAGATCGGATTGCCGAGGAGATCGCCGTAGTTGCGCAGGGCAATGAAACGAAGGTTGTGAATGTCGCCAATCGAATATAGATCAAAATCGGTAATGCTAAGCGCAAACCCCGCAATGACCGGTGCAAAGAAAAACACCGAAAGCACGACAATGGCCGGCGAGAGAAAAAGAAACGCAGCGCGGGCTTCGTTGGATTTCATTGTTTGTGAGTTGCTGGGTTGCTCGGTTGCCTGGTTGCCGGGTTGCTGAGTTGCTCGGTTGCAACGTAACTGGGTTGCGTGGTTTCGCGGTCGCACAGTCGAGGAAGTGCAAACCCCCGAAACTCCGTAGTCCGCGCTGCCCTCTCCCATGCGCCCCTTCTCCCCACGCCTTTTGTGGGGAGCAGGTGGCCGAAGGCCGGATGAGGGGCCTCATTGGACATCATCGCGAATCTCCGCGCGACTGCGCGACCTCGGCACCCCGCGACCGCGCCAGCATCCACCTCCGCTTCTCCAGCAACTCGTCCGCTCGCGCATCCAACTGGCGAAGCGCCACCGCCGGCGCCACCGCCCCCCGCGCCGCCGCCTCTCCTCGGTCATAAATCGCGGTCGCGATCTGCTCCCACTCCGGCACTTTCGGGATCGGTACGACGCGCTCGAGCTGCGCCCGAAAGGCGGGGAAATGCTTGTCATTGGCGAGCAGCGGCGACTGCCAGGCCGTGCGCCGCGCCGGCAAATCGCCGACCAGCTCATAGAAGCGCACCTGTTGCGCCGGCTCGGAGAGAAAGTCGATCAGCTTCCGCGCCGCCTCTTTGTGCTTCGATGCGCGGAACACGACAAGACTGCCGCCGCCTGCCATGGAGATGCCCATCGGCTCGCTCGGATCGCTCGCCGGAAGCGGCGCGGTGGCCCATTTGTCCTGCATTTCAGGCGGCAGCCGTTTACGAAACTCGCCGACGTTCCAGGGACCGGTGATGTACATGGCGAAATCGCCCTGCGCGAATTGCTGATAGAGGTTGGCGATCTCACTGTTGCTGACCGCGGGAGCCCATCCCTTGTGAAAAATGTCGGTGTAGAAAGCAAACGCGCCCGCAAACGGCGGCTGTGAGAACGCGCCCCGCGTTCCGTCGGGCGTCAACAGCGAAGAATGGTTGGAGAGCGCCAGCATCGTGATGGGCTCATACTCGTTGGTCGGCAGAAGAATCGCGAAGCGGCACTTTTTCTGATCGTGAATCCGCTGCATGGCCTCCCGCCACTCTGCCCAGGTGCGCGGACCATGCGGAAATCCGACCGCGGCCAGAACGTCGCTGCGATAAAAGAGGACACGGGTGTCGACATACCAGGGGATTCCATACAGCGTCGGACCGACGACGTTGGTGGCCCAGATTCCTGGAAAGTAATCCTCTTGTTTGACGACGCGCGACGACTCGACAAACGGCCCGAGGTTATCGAGGGCTTTGAGGGCGACAAATTCCGGCATCCATGTATTGCCCATTTGGGTCATATCGGGCATCGCGTCGCCGACAAATGCCGTGACGAGCTTTTCATGCGCCGCGGACCACGGAATCTGCTGCACGATGACGTGAATATCAGGATTGCGCCGCTCGAACTCCGGGATGAAACTGGCGACAGCCTCTCCTTCGCTGCCGAGGCCCCAGAATTCGAGGCGCTCGCGGTGGTCGGAGGCGCGTTCTGCGCAACCAGAGAGCAACAGCAGGACGACAAAAGACAATGTTACGTGTTGAATGTTGAATGTTGGATGTTGAATGGAACCACGCCCGCTGCCAGACGCCGCTTTTCCATTCAACATCCAACATTCAACATTGAACATTCAACATTGCCTCACGATCAGTTTCAGCTTCACCCTTCACTCTTCAAACTTCACGCTTCTCACTTCCCCAACCACCCGCCCGTAAACCCCGCGCGTTGCAATCCTCGGATGACGTGCGCATTCTTGCGCATCGTCTTCCATACCAGCTCGCTGCGGTAGTTCTCGATCATCGCCACGATCGGACCTTCGTCGATGCCGAGGTAGTCGACGTCGAACCAGCCCTGTGCGGGATCGACGCGGCCATGTTTCAGCTTCTCGCTCGTGCGCAAGGTGGGATTGAACGCGTCGAGAAAGCCGTACTGGGCGTAGAGATTCGATCCATAACGCGTTGACATCTCGCGGATCGCCGGAATCGAAAACTCCGGCGTGAAAACGATCGACGAAGCGGCGGCCGTCGGCGCGATCGTGCCATCGTCGCGAATATCGTTTTCGGCGACACCGCGCGCCGTGTACGAATGAAACGTGCACGCTTTGCCGTCGATTGTGACCGTCGCATCCATTGGACCGTCGCACGCGGAAAGACCCCAGATGCGGTCGCCGTAATCGCGCCAGCCTCCCGGATTCGCCACCGCGTATGCATGCTGTGCCAATGACGCACGCCGCGAGTTCTCGAACCAGTCGATTCCCTTCGCCGCAATGACCGGATCGCTGATCCCTCGAAAATCAATCCAAACCTCCGTGTACTGATGTCCAAACAGCGGCGCAAACTGAATGAACTCCTCACCGTTCGGGGATCCCCACACATCTGTGGAGTGATACGTCGTCCAGGCCGAAGGCTCCACTGGATGCGTCGGCGAGCCGAGCGCAAGGATCACAAGAATCATCGCTTCGTTGTAGCCGCGCCAGTCGTACGTGTGAAATCCACTCTCCGGCGTCCAGCCCATGCTCACCGCGTGCGGCCGGACCTCTTCCCACGTCCACTCCACGCGCTCATACAACGTTTCCGCCGCACTGCGAATCTCTGCCTCGGCCGGATTATCGCGATCGAAATACGACTGCGCGAAAAGCGCGCCGGCGACGAGCAGCGTCGTATCAATGGTCGACAACTCGATGTGACCGCCGTCGTTTGGTAAAAACCGCTCGCCGGTCTTCATGTCCAGGAAGTGATAGTAGAAGCCGTGAAATCCGGACACGCCTTGCGCCTCCGGACCTTGTTTCATCGCTAACAACGATCGCAACGTCGCCAGTGTCCGCTGCGCCGCGGCATCGCGCGTGACATAACCGCGCTCGGCGCCAATGCCATAAGCCGTAAGACCGAATCCGACCGCGGCAATGCTCGAAAACGACGGCGTCGGCCAGCGATCCGGAATCAACTGTGTAGTCGGATCGGCCAGGTCCCAGAAGAAATGAAAGCTGCGTTTTTCGACGTCATCGAGGAGGGCTGTATCCGAGGGCGCCGGCACGACCGCTCGATGCCGCACAGGAGCGTTCGCGCACGAGGCGAGGAGCGAACAAAGCGCGAGAATTGCCGCGAGTTTGCGCATAAGAAGAGGAGCGCCGGCGTCTCGCCGCCGGCGCTCCATCAACTCAGATTAGAAGTTCACACGCAAGCCGACTTCCTCCCTGCGTCCGAGACGAATGACGCAGTTCGGTTGGCCAAGGCCGGCAAGCTGGTCGCTATTGGGCGGCGGTCCGATGAAGTTGTTGAGACAGCCGTAGCTGCTCCAGTTGAATGCGTTGTAGACCGCGCCGACGATTCCGATCGACGTACGGCCCATCGTGGCGAAATCCTTCTGCGCTCTCAGATCGACATTGCGATCGGCAAATCCCCACTTCTTGGGCGGCGTGATCGAGCGCGAGAAGGGATGCGTTGCTTCGCGATTCTCCAGGCTGAATCCCTGCGTAAAGTCGAGCACATTGGTGAGCTGACCGGAGCCGAACGACGCAATGGCACTGAACTGAATGTCGTACGGCAGCCCGAAGATCCCGGTCGCGGTAATGCGGTCCCGCTCCGAGCCCGGCACATCATGCTTGCCATATGCGGCTGCACTCGGAAAATCGAGGCTGAAGAGATCGTTGCCGGTCTGCTCCGCGCGGCCATGCGTCCACGCAAACGTAGCGCCCCAACGAGACTGCTTACTGAACGGCTTGTCCAGTTTCGCTTCAAAGGCGTTGTACCAGTAGCGCTTTCCTTCCGGATCCGACTTGATGACGTTGCCGAAGCCCGGCACGAGTGCCGCGCAACAGAGGCCGTTCGGGGCGGCGGAGAGCCATGTGAAGCCGTGATATCCGCGAACGCCGTTGTAACTGATCGATCCGAGCCACGGGCCCAGCACCTGCCGGACGCCGAGGTTAAACATATTCGAGTACGGAACCTTGGTCTTGTTGTTGAGAAGATAGATCTCGGGGTTCGTTTGACCCGAAGCAATCAGTCCATTGAGACCGGCCTGGGTAAAGTACGAGTCATTCCACTTGATCGTACCGGCGCGGCCGTCGGGCGAAAACTCGATGCGATAGACGGGGTACTGGAGGCGATAGCGCTCGTCGAGCGTGGCATTCAGGAAGAGGCGGTCGTAATACTTGCCATAACCGCCGAAGACGATCGTCTGGTTCTTGCCGGTCAGGTCGTACGTAAAGCCGAGACGGGGCTGAAATTCGTCTTTTGCCGGCTTTCGCTGATTGCCATTTGAGAAGTAACTCGAATCGATCTTTCCGGAAAGTCCAGTTACGATCTTCGCGGGAGTGACGTAGCTCTCATCGAGCATGTGCGACTCGTAGTCCCAACGCAGGCCGAGGGTGAGTGAGAGGTTCGGATTGACGGTCCAGCTATCCTGCCCGTAAATGCCGTACTCGCGATTGTTCGTCTTGAGAATGGGGTTGCCGAAACCGAAGAGCGCTTCGAACGGCTGGGCGTACGTGAATCCGTTTGCGAGGTCATTCTTGAACTCGTACTGCGGGTTACCGTTCAGGCTCTTATTGACGAGGTAATGCATGTCGTCGAAGTTGCCGCCGAGCTGGAAAGCGTGCTCACCGTTCCACTGAATCGGCGAGAAGTTGAAATCGTCGCGAAACTCAATGCGGCGCTGGTCGAACTTCTGCGTCGTGCTATTGCCACCGACGCGGCCGATTCCCTGGTAATCAAGTCCGACTGAGGTCGAATCGAGCGGCGTCGGATTCCAACCGTAATCCTGCCAGCTTAGAGTGGCCTGATTGAGAGCGCTGGCGTTGTTCCACTGATCTTTCAGCGTCGCGCCGTAAACCCAGTTGCGGAGGTCTGTGGCCGACTGGAATGACGTCGTACCTCCGAAATCGCGTGTTTCGTGCTCGCGGCGATAATTGCCGGAGATGTCCACGAGCTGGTTCTTATCCGGCTGCCAGCTCAATTTGCCAAACGCCAGATTCGATTTGAATGGGCTCGGGAAGGAGCCGCCAGCCTCGGGAAGCTTAGGAGTATTGAGCGTATTGACGATCGTCGTGGCATGTTCGTCAACACCTTCATACGAGACGAAGAAATTGAGCTTGTCTTTGATGAGCGGGCCGCCGAAGCTGAGCCCGGGCTGCGAACGGTGGTACGACGCGTTCGTCGACAATGTCGAAAATTGAAAGCCCTTCGCGGTTGCCGCCACCCATTGTTTCGGCTGGTAGTAATAGAACGCATTGCCTGCGAAGGCATTGCCGCCCGACTTGGTGACCGCCGTAATGATGGCGCTGGAGGCGTGATCGTATTGTGCCGCATAGTTCTGCGTAATGACGCGGAACTCCTGCACGGCGTTCTGTGGGAACGGATTGCCGCGGCTGGAGTCCTGTCCGACCAAACCGCCTTGCAGCACGTCGTTCTTCATGCTCACGCCGTCGATGAAGACGTTCGTCTGCTCGGCCGGCTGGGCGTCGCCCGCGATCGTCTTGCGCTGCGGATCAGTCGACAGACGGATTCCCGGCGCGAGCTGCGCGAAGTTTAGGAAGTTACGGTCGCCTTGCGGCAGGCTCTCGATCTGCTGCGGCGAGACGTTCGTCGCTGCTTCCGAGGTTCGCGTTTCCACGAGCTGGTCGCCGACGACGGTGATGTTCTGGTTCATCACCGCATCGGGACTCATCACGAAGTTCATTTCGATGTTCTGGCCGACTAGAACGCGAACCGTCTCATTGCGCGCCTGAAATCCGGGGGCGGCAATGACGAGGTTGTATTCGCCAGGGTTGATGCCGGCCATCGTGAACGAGCCGTCCGGTCCGGACTGTACCGTCTTCACGAAGCCGCTTGCGGCATTGACCGCATCGATCTCGGCGGCAGGTAACGCCGTCCCGTTCGCGTTGGTCACTTTTCCGCGGATCGTGGCCGTCGTCAACTGTGCGGCAGCCGGCAATGCGATCGCGGCC
>DATAMS010000558.1:0-8720 GCA_036260495.1 Thermoanaerobaculia bacterium | reverse complement strand
ACTCCTCATCGGAACATGAAGAACACCGCCCCGGTAAGACAAAGACCAGCCCATAAGAAATTCAAATTGATCGTCTGCTTCATGTAAATGACCGCAAAAGGAACGAAGACACAAAGCGTGACCACTTCCTGAATGACCTTCAATTGCGCCAGCGAAAGCCGCTGAAAACCAATACGGTTCGCCGGCACCTGCACCATGTACTCGAAAAATGCGATGCCCCAACTGATTGCCGCCGCGACGTACCACGGCTTCAACGACAAGTTCCTGAGATGCGCATACCAGGCGAACGTCATAAACAGATTCGAGATGGCAAGCAAGGTGACCGTCAACGCAATGGTTCGCAAGGATTCCTCCTGATCGGAAGATACTCCGGTTCGGTAGGCTCTTGTATTACGCTCGCTGCATGAGGTCATTCACGCTGCGCCTTCCCGACGCGATGATGGCTGAGATCGAGTCGGAAGCTCGCGCGCATGGCATCGCAAAGCCGGAAGTTATTCGAAGACGGCTGGCTCGCGCATCGACTCGTCCACCGACACTCTTCGATCTCGCTGCAGATACGACTCTGGCTGGATACCACCATCGAGGCGGGACGCCTCGATGGCCGCGAGCGAGACGCTCGCACTCCTCGGCGCAAGGAGTGCGGACGTCTCGTCCGCGGGCACTCGGGCGTCTCGCCCGAGTGCGGTCAGGGCGGCGGTGAAATTCGTCAACGCCGCTTGCTTTCGTCAGGACGCGAACGAAGAAACCACCTCAACCGCGCGCTGGATGTCGTCGCGATTGTTGGCCAGGCCGATTGAGGCGCGAACGGCGCCGACGGCGGTGCCGCTGCATGCGGCGAAACGTTCGGGAGTGAAGGTGGCGCCGAGGTCTGCGAGGCACTCGCCGATTCGAGTGGAATCGAGGCCGAATGCGGATTCCGACGCGCCCGGGTTGCAGAAACAGCCACCGCGCAGCGATACGCTGGCCCCACGGGCGCGCGTTTCGACGAGCCCGTACGGCATCGGCATCCCATCACGATCGCAGACGTTGAACGCGACCGTGCCGCCGCGGTCGATCGAGTTCGACGGACCGTAAATCCGCACGAGCGGCGCGCCGTTGCGATGACGTAGCGATCGAAGCTGATCAATCAATATCGCGGTCAATGCGAACACGTGCTCGGACAAACGATCCATGCCCGCTTCGGCGAGAACGTCGAATCCTGCGTCGAGTCCGGCGATGCCGAGGAAGTCGGGAGTGCCGTCTTCGAAGCCTTCGTGGCGAGGGCGGAGATAGTGAGTATCCGCGGCGATCGACGCGAACAGGACGGTACCGCCAGCGAACCACGGCCGCTGCAGCTTGGTCAGCGCCTCGCGCCGCGCCACTAGCGCGCCGATGCCCGTCGGATATCCGAAGAGTTTGTAGAACGACATCGCCACGAAATCGGCGGGACATCGCCGGAGACTGAAGGCGCGGCTAGGCACGTACGCCGCGAGATCGAGCAAAACGTCGAAGCCGCGCGACTTCGCCTTTGCGACAAGACCGAGCGGATGCCGCACGCCGGAGAAGTTCGATTGCGCGGGAAAGGCCAGCAACCCTCCCCCACCTCGCGACTCACTCTCAATCATCGACTCGGCACCGCGCAGCCGCATCTCATCATCGAGCGGGATGTAGCGAACGCGCGCTCCGGCACGCCTTGCGTACTCGCGGATTCCGTTCACCGAGTTGTGGTTGTCGGCCGAAAGAAGAAACGCCGATCGCGGCTGAAACGGATAGCTCTCCGCGACAAGCTTTATGGCCGCACTCGTGTTGGCGGTGAAGCAGACATCGTGCGTCGATTCATCAACGTCGAGAAACTCCAGGACGCGCCGCCGCGCGTTGTCGATGATCGCGGTACTGGCGCGTGACGTCGCCGAATCGGAATGCGGATTCCCGAACAAGCCGTCGGACAACAACTCATGATGGGCGCGCAGTTGCGACTCGCCGTAAAGCGCGCTGCCGGCGTAGTCGAGATACGCGTGATTCTGCGCGTCGAGCCGGCTGAACTCACGATCGCGCAATGACTCGAACGAGATCCGCGTTTCGGCGCGTGCGAGGCTCAGCATCCGCGCCTCCGAATGGCCGCAGCAGCGTCGGACGTTGATGACGACGGCTCGTCGCCCGCCGCATTCGCAGAACGCGGCTCCATCTTATCGACGATGCGCGGGACGCCGCCAAAGTAACGGCTGATCTCGCCCACGCGCTTGAATTCCGCCATCGCATCCGGCGGCGCGGTGGCGAGAATCGTCGGATTCATCACGTCGTCGATCCACTCCTGCAAACCGCCGCGAAGAAAATAGACCTGCTTGAATCCGAGCGCCTGCAGCAGCACCCATGCTTGCGCCGCGTGCGCGCCGCCGCCGGAGATGAGGACGATGGCGTCGTTGACGCGAAGCGGCGCAGTGGCGAGCGATTCGAGTGCGATCCGTTCCGCACGCGGCACGTGATAGGTCTCGAATTCCGCGGCGGTGCGCAGATCGACGATGCGCAGTCCCGCTTTGCGACCACGAATCCACTCGGCGAGCTCGATGGCCGTGACGTGATCCTCTTCGTGTGCAACGGCGCTGGCCAGTCGTTGGACGTCGACCGTTGCACGCGATGCGCGATACGGACTGCCCGCGAACGCAGCGAGCGCGCCGAGTAGCATCGCCGCCCAGGCGAGGAGATTTCCGCGGCGCACCTGCATCGAGCGCCTTCTCCCCCCGCGCTTTTTGCGGGGGAAGAGGGTGGCGAAGCCGGATGAGGGGGGACGTGCCGATAACGACGACGTTACGGGAGCACCGATCTCGTTATCGAGACGATCCCGCGCACCAATCGCTCCTTCAAATGCCCCCTCATCCGCCTTCGGCACCTTCTCCCCCGCTGAAAAGCGCGGGGGAGAAGGCACCCGATCGGAGGCCGGCGCTGCGTCTGGAGAAAGCGCTCGATCTGCAATGCGCATTGCATCCTCTGCGGTGCGCCTTCGATCCAGGGAAACTTCTAATCGCTTCGTGAACCAAAACGCGATCAGCGCCATCGCCACAACTCCGCAAACCACCGCGCCGTACGGCACGTGCAGCAACTGCGGCAACGTGAGCGCGCCGCGCGCTGTGCTCGCGTAGAAATTGCTGATCGAGCCGAACATCAGTCCCGTTCCGAGAACGCCGGCGAACATGCCGAGCATCACCAGCAATCCATCGCCGCGTCCTGTCGCCGCGGCCACGCACGAAGTTCCCGGACAGAGCCCGGCGATCACGAAACCGATGCCGAAGAGCAATCCGCCGGCGAGTTGCGGCAGCAGATATGTCTCCGGCACGTACACGCGGCCGAGATCGAGGATGCCGAGGCGGCCGAGCCAGAACGCGCCGAGCATCGCGGTCACGATCGCGCTGAACATCACTTTGAAAACGGTGAGATCGGCGAAGTAAAACTGGCCGGCAAGTTTCGGCGCGCTTCCCAATCCTGCGCGCTCCAACGTCCAGCCGAATGCCATGCCGATCGCGACCGCGGCGAGCAGCGCCGCTCCGGGCCCGAGGTCGCCGAGCTCGAAAAAAGGAGCGATGGCAGTCATCGCCAAGCCCTCTTCATCAATGGCGCGAACAGATAGCCGCCCGCGAACGCGGCGATCATGAAGAGCCAGCTTCCCGCGCTCAGCAACGCGCCGCCTGTGAGCGCGAGCCCGCTCGTACATCCGCGCGCCAGCACGGCGCCGATGCCCATCGCCGCGCCGCCGCCGAACGCGTAGCCGAGACGCGATCCGCGTCCGAGGTGCGGCCCGCGCTCGATCGCGAAGCGCATACGCCTCGCCGCGAGCGCGGAGAGAAATCCACCGAGGATCACACCGGCGATCTCGAACAACAGCCACTCGCGCCACGGTCCGTCGCCCGAAAGGTAGCGGGCGAAGAATGGATTCGCGGCCGCGCGCGCCGGTGCCACCGCGGCAGTCACGCCCGCCGCACCGCTCGCGAACGCGCCCGATGCGCCGAGGCCGCGGCCCATGATCACGAACGCGGCGAGCAGCACGAGGCCGAGTCCGAATCCGGCCACGTACGGATTCGCGTACGGCCGCGGTGAGCGCGATTCGATCACTTGCCAGCCTTCTCCGCGGGATTGTCGACAGGGAAATCGGTGTGGCGCGACCAGTCCTGGAACGATCCGTCGTACAGCAGCACCGGATGGCCGAGCGTGCGCGCTGCGAACAGCATCGCCGTCGTCTGCTGGCCGATGTGGCAATAGCCGATGACGGTGTCGCCCGGCTTCACGCCCGCTTTCGCAAAGAGCGCGGCCAACTCCTCGTTCGATTTCAACAAGAGACGATCGTCAGTAATCGATGTGTACGGAATGCTGAACGCGCCGTGAATGTGTCCGGTCCGTTGCTTCTCGTTGTTGTGACTCGGGACTTCGATTCCGTCATAAAACACGGCATCGCGACCATCGACGATCGCGAATCCCGGCGCTCCGATGCGCGACTTGACCGTCTCGGCATCGACGACGATCGGGCGAATCTTCAGCGGCGCCAGCGTTCCCGTCTTCGCCGCCGGAACGTCTTTCGTCACCGTGCCGCCGGCGCGCGTCCACGCGTCCTGCCCGCCGTCGAGCAGCGACGCGCGCGCGCCGAGTCCGGCGTAGTCGAGCGTGAAGATGATGCGCGTCGACGGCGAGACCCAGTCCTTGCCGTAATAGACGATGACGCGCGACTTATCCGAAATCCCCAGTGCCTCCAGCTTGTGCCGCAGATCCTCGGCGGGCGGCATCTCCAGCATCAATCCCTTCTCGCCGTGATCGGAAACGGAAACATCGGACATCGATGCGAGCCGCGCTCCGGGAAGGTGGCCGGCTTCGTAACCAGCCTTGTCGCCAACGTGAAGCAGAACGAGATCGGGATCGCTGATGTGCTGCTTCAGCCAGTCAGCACTGACGACGAGCGACTGACGCGGCGACGCGAAGAGAATGCTGGTCGCCATCAGAAGAGAACAGACGAATGTGACGCGGATGCGTGTGCGCAATTGCATGGATGTCTCCTTCGCGAAGCAGGATCGGTCGCGGCGCAACGAGAGTCACCCGCTTTGCAGCCAATTGGATTGAGCGATGGGCGAAGCGGCGGTTCTCAAATGAAAAACGATCACCACAAAGGCACAAAGGTCACAAAGACCCTTCGCGTCTTCGCGTCTTCGCGTGAACGAATTGGTATGATCCGGCCAGAATTCACGATAGGAGTGCACCCGTGCCCAGCTTTCCCGGCGTTGACTACATGGATATCGACTCGCTCTTCTCCGAAGACGAGCTGATGGTTCGCCAGACCGTTCGCGATTTCGTCGATGACGAGATCATCCCCATCATCGAAGAAGCCAATCGCGAAGAGAAGTTCCCGATGCATCTCATCCCGAAAATCGCGGAGATGGGCCTCTTCGGCGCGACCATCAAGGAGTACGACCTCCCCGGCCTCAACAACGTCGCCTACGGATTGATCATGCAGGAGCTGGAGCGCGGCGATTCCGGATTGCGCTCGTTCGCGTCCGTGCAATCGGGACTGGTGATGTACCCGATCTACACGTACGGCTCGAAAGAACAGCGCGACTACTGGATCCCGAAACTCGCAGCCGGCGAAAAGATCGGCTGCTTCGGTCTGACCGAGCCCGATTTCGGATCGAATCCCGGCGGCATGCGCACGTACGCGCGCAAAGACGGCGACTCGTGGGTCCTGAACGGCGCGAAAGCCTGGATTACGAACGGCTCGATCGCCGATGTGGCCGTGGTCTGGGCGAAGCACGATGGCGTCATCCGCGGATTCCTCGTCGAGAAGGACACGCCCGGATTTTCGACCGCGTATCACATGGGCAAATTCTCGCTGCGCGCCTCCGTCACGTCGCAGCTTTTCTTTGAAGACTGCCGCATCCCGGCCGAGAACCTTCTGCCCGAAACGAACGGCATCAAGTACCCGCTGGGTTGTCTGTCGCAGGCACGCTACGGCATCGCCTGGGGCGCGCTCGGCGCGGCAATGTCGGTCTACGAAACGGCGCGCAGCTACGCGAAATCACGCATCCAGTTCGGCGGCCAGCCGATCGCGTCGCATCAGCTCGTGCAGAACAAGTTGGCCTGGATGATCACCGAGATCACCAAGGGTCAGCTCCTGGCCGTTCAGATGGGACGCCTCAAGGATCAGGGAAAACTGAAGCCGCATCACATTTCGATGGGCAAGATGAACAACGTGAACATCGCCCTCGAGTGCGCCCGCAGCGCCCGCGACATCCTCGGCGCCAACGGCATCAGCGACGAATATCCGATCATCCGCCACATGCTCAACCTCGAGTCGGTGAAGACGTACGAAGGGACGCACGACATTCACAACCTCATCATCGGCGAAGCCGTGACGGGAATCCCCGCGTACAACCCGCCGATGTCGGCGAAGGATGAGCGCGAGGCGACGGCGCGGCGCGAGATGGAGGCGGCGAAGTAGTCACGCGCAGCAACCAGGCTACCCTCCGTACGCGCGCCGCAGCATCTCCAGATCCTCCCGCGAAACATCGCCGACTGCGACGTACGTCAAGCCGTTGGCCTGCCATTCGTCGATCGTCATCTGCGGCGTGTGGCCGAGGGAGGGTAACGATTCGAAGATGAAGAGAGAGATCCTGTGCGCGCCTTTGCTGACGAGCAGGTAGGCGCCGGGACGGCCGTGCCAGAAGACCACGCGTCCGCCGATGAGGCGAAAGGGCGTCGCCGAAAGGTCGGGGACGTTTACTGCGAACGGAACGCGTCCTTCGAACCACGGCTTGACGGTGTGGCGGTCGGTGGAGACGACATCGATCGGATTCGCGCTGGCAAGGATCGTCGAGTGGAGGTCGGCAAGCTCGCGTGCCGAGGAGTTGCGGGAGCCGACTAGCATCTCGCCGCCGATCGCGATGACGATAAGCGCGGCCGCTGCGGCAAGCCATACGAACGTTTTCGACGTCCGTTTAGGCAGCAGCAGCGGACGCTTCGGCGTGAAGCGAGGCATCGCCGCGCGGACCGCGCGTTTCATCTGCATCACGCCCAGCACCGCGTTCGCGCAGCGGCTGCAATCGCGGAGATGCGCTTCGATCTCCGGAAGCGCTTCGGGCGCAATCTCGCCGTCAGCGTACCGCTCCACTTCCTCCGCAGTCAGGTCTCGCATCATTTCGATCCTCGCAACGCCTCGCGCACTTTTCCTCGCGCGCGCAGGAGACGCGACGTCACCGTACCGACCGGTATTGAGAGCGTCTCCGCGATTTCCTTGTAGCTGAAGTTTTCGATGTCCGACAAAAGGATGACTTCGCGAAACGGCAGCGGGAGCGCCTCGATGGCCATCCGCAGCGCCTCGGCGTTGGCGCGGCTGAAGAAAATTGTCTCCGGCGTGGCCTCCTCGGCTAGTCCTTCAAACCGCTCGGGATCGTCGTCGATCGAAACCTGCGGCGTCCCTCGCAACCCACTCCGCGATGTCAGAAACGTGTTGCGCAGGATGCGATAGATCCAGGCGCGGAAGTTCGTCCCGGCAGTGAACGAGCCGAATCCGCGGAACGCTTTCAGATACGTTTCCTGCACCAGATCCTCCGCCTCCTCCGCATCGCGAGCCAGCCAGCGGGCATAGTTGTAGAGCGGCTCGAAGAGCGGCAAGGCCAGCGCCTCAAACGAAGATCCCTCGGTCATTCGGAGCAGTTCTACTCCTTTCTAACTGGCGAGGGCGGGTTTTCATCCCGAGTGTCGGCTGTCGGGAGTCGGGCGTCGGAAAAAAAACCTGGCTCCAACCTCCGACACCCGACACCCGACACCCGACACCCGGGATGAAAACGCACCTTCGCCAGTTACACAGCCAGAAAGGACTCAACTCATGGCACAACCATTCGATCGCCGCTCGTTCATGCGCCTCTCGGCCGCTTCGCTCGGCGCGGGAGCGCTTCTGCGGTTCATGCCCTTCGGCACAACTGCAAGCGGAATGACCCTCGGCAACCTACTCGGCGCGCGCAACGGCGAAGCTCCAGGACCGTTTTCGATCGTGCAGCTCAGCGACACACACGTCGGATTTCAAGGTCCACCCGATCCCCTCGGTACGAAGGCATTCGAGCGTGCCGTCGATGCGATCAACGCGCTCGACCCGCAGCCCGATCTCATTCTGTTTACCGGCGACCTCACGCACGATAGCGAAGACCCCGCCGAGCACGCCAAACGCTTCGCGGCATTCAAAACGATCTCCGGCCGTCTTCGCGTCAAGAAGCGGATGCATGTCCCTGGCGAGCACGATGCGGCGCTCGATGGCGGGACGCTCTTTCGCGAAAATTTCGGTGAGACGCATTACTCGTTCGATCATCGCGGCGTCCACTTCGTCGCGCTCGACAACGTCTCCGCCGGCAAACCGATCGTCGGCGCGGAACAGATCGCGTGGCTCAAGAAAGATCTGGCCCGCTATCCGAAAACGGCGCCGATCGTCGTCTTCACGCACCGTCCGCTCTTCGATCTCAAGCCGGAATGGGAGTGGTTCACCAGCGACGGCGACGAGGTGATGAACGTCCTCGCGCCGTACGACGCCGTGACCGTTCTCTACGGCCACATCCATCGACTCAATCACTCGACGATTGGTAAGTCGCAGCACTACGCCGCGCGCTCGCTGATCTTCGCGTTCCCCGAGCCCGCGCCGTCATCGACCGCGGAGAAGAAGCCGCTTCCCTTCGACAAGACCCAGCCCTTCCGCAACCTCGGCATCCGCGAGATCACCG
>DATAMS010000543.1:0-4357 GCA_036260495.1 Thermoanaerobaculia bacterium | reverse complement strand
TGGTGATGATGGCCGAGGCCGAATAGATCATCACCATGCCGATGACGACGATGAGCATCGCCGCACCGAAGAGGTAGGTGTCGTAGGTGAGTTTGCGGCTCATGGTTGGGTTGCCTGGTTGCCTGGTTGCCTGGTTGCCGTTGCGGTCGCGAGGTCGCGAGGTCGCGAGGTCGTCGCCGGATTCCGCGGTCGAATTGCTCGAAACGCAGAAGGTTGCAGCCGCGAACCCTCGGGACGCGGACACCGCGAGACCCCACCCGGTAACGCGGCAACCTGGCAACCCAGCAACCTCACTTGATCCCCCGAACAAGCTCTTCAAAGTGCTCGCCGCGATGTTCGAAGTTTCGGTACTGATCGAAACTCGCGCACGCCGGCGAAAGCAGGACAACGTCGCCTTGCTTCGCGTGCTCGCGCGCGTGGGCGACGGCATGTTGCATGTCGCCTGCGCTCACGATGTTCGCGGCGCCGTCGAGTGCCACAGCAACACGCTCCGCGGCGTTGCCGATCGTGAGCACCGCGCGGGTTTTTTCTTTGACGAGGTCGCGCATCCGCTCGAACTCGCCCGCTTTGTCTTTGCCGCCGAGGATGAGCCAGACGCTCGACGCCGGAAAGGATTCGAGCGACTTGAGCGTGGCATCGACGTTCGTGCCTTTCGAATCGTTGATCCATCGCACGCCATCGACTTCGCGCACGAGGACCATGCGATGCGGCAAACCTGCGAACGAGCCGAACGCGATCTGCACGCTGACCTCATCGACGCCGAGCGCTTTTGCGGCCAGCCACGCCGCAAGCGCATTCTCAGCGTTCGCGGTTCCTTCCAGCTTCAGCGACGAGCGGGGAATCCGCCGCTCCTGGCCATCGATTCGTAGAACGAGATCGCCGCCATCGAGAAACGCGCCTTCTTCGATGACTTGCGTGGAAGAAAAGCGCCACAGGCGGCCAACGGAATCGCGCGGTTGCGCGCGGCGGTCGGCAACGTTGACGATGGCAACATCGTGCGGCTGTTGATTGCGGAAGATGCGGTATTTCGCCGCGGCGTACGCGTCGAAGTTCGGGTAGCGATCCATGTGGTCGGGCGTGATGTTGAGCAGCAGCGCGACGTTGGCGTGGAAGGTGTCCACACTCTCGAGCTGAAACGACGACAACTCCAGCACATACGTCCTCGGCTTCTCCAAATCCACCGCGGCAATGAACGGTTCGCCAATGTTGCCGGCGACGACCGGCTGCAATCCGGCCACTTTGAGAATCTCGCCGATCAGCATCGTCGTCGTCGATTTTCCATTCGACCCCGTCACCGCAACGATCCTGCTTCCGCGCGCCACGTAGCGATACGCAAGCTCGATCTCACCGACGACAGGAATCGAGCCGTGTTGCGCCAGAAAAGGATTCGTCGAAGGCACACCAGGACTCAGCACGATCATCCCGATTCCATCGAGCACGCCGCTGTCATCACGGCCGAACAGGCGCTTGACCGAGGCGTGCAGCGGATAGGGCAGCTCGGGATTGGCGTTCGCGTCAGTGATCGACACGTCTTCGCCGCGCGCAGCAAGAAAATTCGCCGCCGCTACGCCTGACTTACCGGCTCCGATGATGAGAGTTCTGGTCATGTGTTCTTGTGTTGTTAGTCGATTGGTTGACTAGTCGAATAGAAGTCTTCTGCACCGTTGATCTACTAATCCACCTGGCCTACTAATCCACTGTTCTACTAATCACTAATCCACTGCCTCACCTCAACTTCAACGTCGAGAGCGAGATCAGCGCGAAGATGATGGCGATGATCCAGAAGCGGACCACGACCTTCGTTTCGCGCCAACCGGAAAGCTCGAAATGGTGATGCAGCGGCGACATCTTGAAGATGCGGCGCCCAGTCAATTTGAATGAGGCAACTTGCAGCACGACGGACATTCCTTCGAGCACGAAGAGACCGCCGACGAGGCCGAGGAGGATTTCCTGTTTGATCATGACGGCGAGGCAGCCGATGGCGCCGCCGAGTGCGAGTGAGCCGACGTCGCCCATGAAAATCTCCGCGGGATGGGCGTTGAACCAGAGAAATCCGAGTGACGCCCCCACCATCGCCCCGCAAAACACCGCCAGCTCGGCGGCCTGCGGAACCCAGGCGATGCGCAGGTAATCGGCGACGCGGAAGTTGCCGGCGGCATAGGTGAGGATCGTGTACGTCACCGCCACGATCAGCGTCGATCCGATCGCCAGGCCGTCGAGACCGTCCGTCAGATTCACGCCGTTCGACGCACCGACGAGGACGACGACGATGAACGGGATGTAGAGGAATCCAAGGTTCAGGTGAAGCATCTTGAAGAACGGGAAAGTGAGGACGGTCGAGTAGTTGTTGTGAATCGACGGCAGATAGGCGATGGCCAGCCCCGCAGCCAGCGCCACGCCGATCTGCATCGAAAACTTTTCGCGCGCCGTCAGACCTTCGTTCTTCTTCTTGATCAGCTTGCGGTAGTCGTCGACGAATCCGATCACGCCGTACGCGAACGTGACAAAGAGAATGATCCAGATGTAGGGATTGAGAATGTCGGCCCACAAAATCGTGGGGATAATGATGGCGACGTTGATGAGGATGCCGCCCATCGTCGGCGTGCCGGCCTTCTGCTGATGCGACTTCGGCCCTTCTTCGCGGATGTACTGGCCGAGTTTGATGCGGCGCATCCGCTCGATCAGCCACGGACCGAAGATGAAGGAGATGACCAGCGCCGTGAGCGCCGCCCACGCCGACCGGAACGTGATGTAGCGGAAGACGTTGAAGCCGGAAATCATGTTCCGGAGCGGGTAGAGCAGGTAGTACAACATCAGTGCGCGCCCTCCGCGGTCGAGTTGGTGAGCAGGTTGACGGTGCGATCGAGGCCGATTCCGCGGCTGGCTTTGATCAGCACGAGATCGCCCGGCCGGATGAAGGTCTTCAAAAACTCGGCGGCGCTCAGCGCGTCGTCGAAGTGATGGCGGGATTCGTCCGCGAAGCCGGCTTCGGCGGCGCCTTCGAGCAGAGCACGCGAGCGCTTGCCGACGCCGATCACGACGTCGATGCTCTTGGAAATGGCCCGCCCGGCGTCGCGGTGGTAGTCGAGCTCTTTCTCTCCCAGCTCGAGCATGTCGCCGATCACGGCGATGCGGCGGCCGGTCACATCGGCCTGTTCCATCAATGTCAAAGCCCGGCCGAGTGCGTATGGATTCGAGTTGTAGGTATCGTCGTAAATCGTTGCGCCGCCGGCGTCGAGAATGATGCCGCGATGCGCAGCCGGTTTCAGGTTACTGACGCCGCGCTCGATGCCTTCCCACGAGATGCCGATCGCTCGCGCGGTGGCAATGGCGGCGAGCAGGTTCTCGAGATTGTGCCGGCCCGGAAGCGACAGCGAAAACGAATGGCCGTTTACTTCGAATGACGTTCCGAGAAGGCCTCGCTCACGGATCTTCACGCCGCGAAAATCGGCGTCGTGATCGATGCCGTAAGTCAGCTTGCGCCCTTCGAAACCGCGGCTGATGTCCATCACGTACGAGTTGTCCGCGTTCAGAACGATCGTGCCGCCCGGTTTGACGTTCTCGAGCAGCTCGCGTTTCGCCTCGGCGATTTTCTCGATCGTGCCGAAGAACTCGATGTGTACCGGCCCGATGTTCGTGTAGACGCCGACGTCGGGATGAAGAAGCCCGGCCATCTGCGCGATCTCGCCCTTGTGATTCATCCCCATCTCGCTGACGACGACTTCGGCATCGTCAGGCGTGTTGGTAACGCACAGCGGGCATCCGATCAGATTGTTGAAGTTGCCCCACGACTTGAAGGTGCGCCGCTCGGAAGCGACGAGCGTGGCGATCATCTCTTTCGTCGTGGTCTTACCGGCGGATCCGGTGATGCCGATCAGCGTGAACGGATAGCGCTCGCGAATCGATCGCGCCAGGTTCTGCAGCGCAACCGTCGTATCGGCAACGCGGACGATTCCTTTATCCGCGGGCACATTCGCCGGCACATTCGAAACGACTGCACCTCGGCCTGTGGTCAGCGCCTGCGCGAGAAACTGGTGGCCGTCCAGACGCTCGCCAGTGATGGCGAAGAAGACGGAATCGGCTTTCACTTCGCGGCTGTCGATGACGACGGAATCGATGGCGATGTCGCCGCCCTGAACGAGCTCGCCGCCGGTCATCTCGGCGATCTGACGGAAGGTCAGGTGCATGGGACCTCCGGGGAGTGGGGGGTGGGGAGTGGGGAGTCGGAGATGAAGACGAAGAAGACCAGCGCAAAGCCATCGACGAAGTCAAAGGCCGATAAGCCAGCCTCAGCGAAATCGTCAAAGCAGGTTCCATCAAGCAAGACCTCGATCTCCCACCCCCCACTCCCCACACC
>DATAMS010000537.1:0-5370 GCA_036260495.1 Thermoanaerobaculia bacterium | reverse complement strand
TCGCATCGGTCAACGGGCTCTCGGGACCGCGGTCCTGATGAAACTCCTGGCGGATCAACAGAATGAGCGGGTCCGCGCCGTCGATCGGCGTTGCTTCGACGTCGCCGGGCGCAAACGGGACGATCTCGCCGACGTCGATCTCTTCCAGTCCCTTCAGCGACACCATGCCGACCAGGCGGACTCCGATGTATTCGAGTCCTGTCAGCGACGGCGCGAATCCGATGTACGTCGCCCACGCCGAGCGCAATCGAAACAACTGCTGCCCCTCGGACGCCAGATCGTTCGACAGTTCCTGCAGCAACGAGAACGACGCGACGATCCCTTCGTTGACGAGGTGGCCGCTGGCGTTCACGTAGGCGTAGAACTCGCGGGCGTGCTGCGTGTGGTCGATCACGTCGACGCCGCGCGCGAGCGGCGCGAAGAACGCCTGCACCTTCGCCGATTCGTAGCCGTGCGTGAGCAGAAACGATGCGAACTCCTCGAGCTCCTTGTTTGCCTTGCCGGTCGTCAGGCGCGACAGCTCGACGATGCCCGGCCCGTAAAACTCGGTGATGCGTTCGTTGCCGCTTCCCTTCATCGGCAGCAGGCGGTAATAGCCGTAGTTGAGCGCGATGCGCAGCCCTTTGTTGAACGCGAAACCCTTGCGCCGCACGTCGGCGTAGCAGCGCTGGATCTCGACGGCGGCGCGCACCAGCCGCAGCGCGCGCCGGGTCGTGTAGAAGGCGCCGTCGCCGAGGAACTTTTCGAATTGCAGGAGGTGCCGGTTGGCGATCGATTCCAGTTTGCGTTGGAACAGCAGCATCTGCCGGTACGAGCTGATCTCTTCCTTGCGGCCGCCGCGGCGGATGTTGCCGAGGGTCTCGGTGAAGTTGGAGATGTCGTAGATCAGTCCGAAGCGATGCACCATCGGATCGACCACGCCCGGCCGGCCGAAATCCATCGGCCGTGTCGAGCGCGAGTAGAGCGTGGCGCGCTTGTCCGCGGAAACGACCTGATTGTCGGACCGCACCGTCATCATCGTGATGCCGCGGCGCAGTTGATTGAGGATGGCGAACTCGCGGAGACGCCTCGCGATGAGCTGGAACTGCTCGCGGTCTTCGCGCGTCACCGCTGACTGAACCGCGTTCTGTTCGAACAGGAAATTCTGGAATCGCGTGTCGAGCAGCAGGGCGATCGGGATCCCCTGATCCGATGCCGCGCCGAAAAGTGGCAGCGCTGCGCGGAATGTGCGGTCGCGCTGCAGCAGGTCGAGCGCAATCTCGCGCATGCGCTCGACGGAATCGCGGAAGGCCTGAAAATCGCGGCGCAGGTAACCGTTGACGAACGAGCGCAACTCGCGCAAATCAGGCCCGATGAACTCTTCGGTCAGAATCAGTACATCGTCGGTGAGGAGCTTGAAGAACTGCAGGCTGCGTTGTTCTTCGCCATCGAGAATCGACGACGCTTTCGTAGCCAGTTGTGCCATTCCCTCGCGCGTGTCGTTCGCCCACCTGGCGTAGATCCGGTACTTGAAGGCATCGCCCTGCGTCTTGCCCGTCGCCGTGTCGTAAAGACTGACGCGCCGCGGGATCGACGACAGTTGCCGCGCCAGATCGAACGAATGCGCGAGCCAGAAGACGGCGTGGTAATCGCTGAGGAGGTTCGACATCAGCGCGTTCTCGGCCATTCGCAGGAGCTGCGTCATGTACACGCCGCTCGCGACCTGCGCCTTCTCCTTCGCCGCCGGTTGCCGGCCGGCCTGCCAGGCAATCTCGTCGGAGAGCCAGCGATCGAGCTTCGCGTCCAGCTCGCGCAACACCGGAACGTCGGCGACCGGAAACCCAAGCGACGGTGATTGTGTCTCGTCCGCCGGGAAAATCTTGTACGGCTTGGGCAGGAGCGTGTCCGCGCGCGGGAAAATCTCCTCCACCGTCCGCCCCAACTCGGAGCCGAGGAGGAAGGTGGCGGTATCGGACCGCGAGGCGAGGTACGTCTCGAGGGGAGAAGCCATTGGCCGAGCGTCAAATTATGGTCGAAGAGGAGTTAAAAAGGGTGAAGAGTGACGGGTGAAGAGTGAACGAAAACCGAGGGTGATTCCGCCATCCTGGTTTGTTCCACTCTTCACCAACTACGACGGCGAGGGATTTACGGCTTCCGTACCCAATTCCCGCCATCCGTTTCTTTATGAGGCGTAAGGTGGGCGTATGGAGTGATCGCCTGCTAACTTGACGACCTTCCGTAAATCATCCAAAGTTGTCCGTCGCTCTTCCTTAATGCATGGACGAATAGCGCGGAGGCCCCTGAATGGATGCGCCCAGGGTATTCATTAGCTACGCGCGCGAAGATGCGCCCCAGGCGACGCGGCTGGCGAAACACCTCCATCCCCTGGTACACGAGAAGATGATCAGCGTGTGGTTCGACACGCGGATCGAGCCAGGCCAGAAATGGCGCCGTGAGATTGAGAGCGCGATGCAGGAGACGGATGTAGCGCTCTTCCTCGTCACGTCTGATTTTCTCGTCTCGGATTTCATTCAGAACGTCGAGGTTCCCTACCTGCTTCAGAGACGTGATACAGGAAAGGCACTGGCCGTTTCGATCATCGTCGACTACTGCACATGGGAAGTCGTCGACTGGATTGCGGAGACGAATGTCCTTCCTTCGGGTGGCAAGGCGGTCGTTGCCCATCGCCGCCACAGCCAGGCATGGACGGAGGTCTCGCGGGAGTTGCGTAAGCTGATCGAGGGTTACTTTCCCAGCAGGAAGAGTCTGGGGACAAGTGCCACTGAGCGGCCAATGCCTTCGCCGTCCATCTCCCACTCGCTTGCGCTCCTGCTCGCCGAGCTGCCTGGAGCTTCGAACGAGCTGTTCGGCCGTGAAGAATCTCTTAAATTTCTCGACGATGCGCTTGGCGATCCCCACGTTGCAATCGTGACGCTCGTCGGTTTCGGCGGTGTCGGCAAGTCAGCACTCGTCCGGCACTGGCTAACGCACGTACAACCGGGCGCCTTCCGCTTCATCGGCTGTTCGTTCTACACCCAGGGAACGCACGAGCAGGCAGGCAGCTCGGATCAGTTTCTCGTCCAGACGCTCCGCGACCTAGGCGATGCGGAGCCCAATCGCGGTCTGTTGTCAATCCGCGCCCGCAGACTGGCGAAATTGATCGCCAGCGAGCCGACGATTCTCGTGCTTGATGGCCTCGAGCCTTTGCAATTCGGTCTTGGCGTAAAGGACCGCGAAGGGCACCTCAAGGATGAAGGTGTCCGTGAGCTGCTGGCGGGACTCCTGGGAATGATCCGTGAGTCGGGACGCTCGCTGTGCCTTGTCACGACGCGGCTGCCCCTAGCCGACCCTGCGGTTCAGTCACCGTATCTTCGCGAACGTTCCCTCGACGTGTTGCCGGTCGCCGCTGCGATGCAGTTGCTCCGATCGAGGGGTATCCGCGGCAGTGACGAAGAGTTGAAGAAAGCGGCCGAGCATCTTGGCTGCCATGCGTTGGCTCTCGTGCTCGCCGCCGAGTATCTGGATACCTTCAGGGAAGGCCAAGTGGCGGAGATTCAGCAGGTGCCATTGATCGGAGCCCAGACGTCGAAGGCACGACATGCGAAAAGCGTCATGACGGCCTATGTCCATGCTCTCGAGCGCGACGGCAACTTGCTCGATCTCGAGATTCTGCACATTCTCGGCCTGTTCGACCGGCCGGCAGCCTGGGACTGGCTCGGTGCTCTGCGTGCGGAGCCGGTGATCGAAGGTGTCACCGAGCGGCTCGTGAAGGCGAGCGATCGAGAGGTGTGGGAGTCACTGAGCCGGCTCAGGCAGTGGGAGCTCGTTCTGAATCCGGCATCGCCTGCCGACACGAGCATCGACGCTCACCCCCTCGTCCGCGAGTATTTCGACGAACGACTGCGCTCACTCAACCGATCCGGCTGGCGCGGAGCCCACGAGCGCCTCTACGAACATTTCAGAGATACGGCGGACCCTCTCCCCGATACTCTCAATGGAATGGCTCCGCTGATGCTCGCCGTCACTCACGGATGCAAGGCAGTCCGATATCGCGACGCGCTCCATGAGGTCTATCTCCCGCGAATCATGCGAGGAGAGCAGTTGTATGCGGCGCAGCAACTCGGCGCGATGGCGTCCTTGCTATCGGTCCTGATGCAATTCTTTGTGCCGGGTGACTGGCGACACCCGGTCGTCTCGCCCGAGGCACCTGACCAGGGGCTCGGCGTCGCTGATCACATCGCTGTCCTCAGTCATGCAGGCATGTGCTTGACCGCGCTCAGAGGATACGCTGCCCCGGAAGTTGAGCAGTGTTACGCCGCGGCACGCGATCTCTGCCTCGATCTGGGCGAGACTCGCGATCTTTTCATCGTGCTGAGCGGCCTTTGGCGCTTCTACCTCGTTCGAGGGGAGGCTCAACAGACGCGCGACTTAGCTGTGCGGCTTTACGCTCTGAGCAAGGTTCTGTCAAATGTCGATGCGGTAGCCGAGCGCGTCATGTGTGCAACCTATTTTCATGACAGCGACATGCTTCTGGCTGCGAAGCATGGGGAACGTGGTGCGACCTTACCCCGACGGCCAGAAACCCTTAAGCACGACGCTGTGGTGTTCACCGTTGAGCCGGGCATCAGTTGTCGCTGGTATTGGGGCCAGTCACTCTGGTTTATGGGCGATGCGGATGGCGCGCGCGCGATTATCGATGACGCGGTCGCGCGCTCACGGGAGCTCGGACACGCGCACACGCTCTCCCTCTCGCTCATGTATGACGCGATGCTTTCACAGTACTGCGGTGACGCGACGTCGACACTGACTACCGCTGCCGAGTTGATGACGCTCTGCGCGGATGAAGGATTCTCGCTCTGGCGCATCGCCGGCGAAATGCTCCATGGTTGGGCGCGAACCCGTTTGGGCGAAGAAGACGAAGGAGTCGCGCAACTCAAGGCAGCTATGATCACTTGGGATAGCAAGGGAGCGAAACGGCTGCGTGTTTATTGTTTGGCTATGCTCGCTGAAATCTATCGCGATCGGGGCCAAATCGCCGAGGCGCTCGAAGCGGTGGAGGAAGGCTGCCGTCTCGGGGCGTATAACGAAAAGTGGTGGGAGGCCGAGGTGTACCGGCTCAAAGGTGAACTTCTGCTACTCAAAGACAAGCGGGATGAGGCCGCCGCGGAGCTGGCGTTCCTCAATGCGGGCGCGATCGCGCAGCGGCAGAACGCCATCGCCTTCGAGTTGCGGGCAGCCATGAGTCGTGGCGCGCTACTGCACCACCAAGGGAAAGGCGCCGACGCCGTTGCGATTGTCGAGAGTCTCTACGCAAGATTCAGGAGCGGATTTGATACCTCTGATCTGAAGAAGGCGAGAAGCCTCATCCGAGAGTGGGCCCAAAAAGATCAT
>DATAMS010000523.1:0-2373 GCA_036260495.1 Thermoanaerobaculia bacterium | reverse complement strand
AGTGACGAAAGACGGCCGTCGCTTGTGGGCCAAGCCAGTTTCGTCACTTCATACTTCAGACCTGACCCCATTCCGACAAACTTCACTTCGCTTTGTCGAATGGCACCGGCGTGCCGCTGGCGTAGTCGTAGAAACCGGTGCCGGTCTTGTTGCGCCCGAGGCGGCCGGCGAGGACCATTTTGCGCAGCAGCGGCGGCGCGGCGAAACGCTTCTCCTGATATTCGGCGAACATCACCTCGGTGATGAAGTACGTCGTGTCGAGGCCGACGAAATCGAGCAGCGTGAACGGGCCCATCGGATAGCCGCAGCCGAGCATCATCGCTTTGTCGATGTCCTCGATCGACCCGACGCCTTCCTCGTAGGCGCGAATGGCGTCGAGGATGTACGGCACGAGCAGGCGGTTGACGATGAAGCCGGAGTTGTCGCGGGCGGCGACCGCTTCCTTGCCGAGCGATTTCGCGAACTGGAACGCTCGGTTGAACGATTCGTCGCTCGTCAAGATCGTGCGCACGACTTCGACGAGTTTCATCAGCGGCACGGGATTGAAGAAGTGCAGCCCGACGAATTGCTTCGGCCGCGCGGTCGCCATCGACAGCTCGGTGATCGTGAGCGACGACGTGTTGGAGGCGAAGAGCGCGTCCTTCTTGACGATCTTGTCGAGCGCGGCGTAGGTCTCTTTCTTCAGTTCCGCATTCTCGATGATGGCCTCGATGACGATGTCGCAATCGGCGAGGTCGTCGAGGTTCGTCGTGCCTTTCAACCGGCTCATGCTGGCGTCTTTGTCCGCCGCCTGCAGCTTGCCTTTCTCGACGAACTTGCTGAGCGACTTATCGATGCCGGCCAGCCCTTTGTCGAGAAACTTCTGTTCCACTTCGCGCACGACGGTCTCGTAGCCGGCCTGCGCCGCGATCTGAGCGATCCCCGAGCCCATGAGGCCGCAGCCGAGGACGCCAACTTTTTTAATCTCTGACATGGTCCTGCTCCTTTGCAGCGGCGCATTCTAACGAAGGATGACGCGGAAGGATGAATGCGGAGAGATGAAGGATGAAGAACGCGTGATCGAGATTCATCCTTCATCCTTCACCCTTCATGCTTGATCGTTCATCCCTCATCCTTCATCCTTCATCCTTCGTGGCAAAGCTCAAACCTCAGGTCCGTCTGCTCGCCTTCGCGTCGCTGCTGAACGATTCGGCGAGCGAGATGATCTACCCGCTGCTGCCTGTGTTCCTGACGTCGGTGCTCGGCGCAACACCTGTGACGATCGGTGTGATCGAAGGGGCGGCGGATGGGCTGGCGTCGATTCTCAAACTCGTCGCCGGCTCAATCTCCGACCGGCTGCCGCAGCGCAAACCGTTCGTCGTCGCCGGCTACGCGCTGGCGGCGGCATCGCGCGCGCTGATCGCGGTCGCGGGCCGTTGGCCAACCGTGCTGACCGCCCGCCTGATCGACCGCACCGGCAAAGGGATCCGATCCGCGCCGCGCGACGCCATCATCGCCGACGTCACGCCTGCGTCGGAGCGGGGTCACGCCTTCGGTTTTCAACGCGCGCTCGATCACACGGGCGCCGTCGCCGGCCCGCTCCTCGCGCTCTTTTTTCTGAACCGTCTCCACGTTCCGATGCGGACGCTGTTCATGATCGCGGTCATTCCCGGCGCGATCGGCGTGGTGATGCTGATCCTGTTTCTGAAGGAGGAGCCGCGTCTTTCCTCAGCGTCGCAAGGCCCCGGTCTCAAAACATCCGTCCCGCTTCCATCGCCTTTCTGGCTGGCCATCGCCGCAGTCGCGCTCTTCTCACTTGCGAATTCGAGCGACGCTTTCCTCCTCCTTCAAGCGCACGCCTCGGGTGTCTCGACTGCCATGCTTCCCGCGCTCTGGGCCGGGCATCACGTGATCAAATCGCTCTTCTCCACAAAAGCCGGCGCGCTGTCGGACCGCATCGACCGGCGTCTTCTGCTCGTGGCCGGCTGGTGCGCCTACGCGATCATCTACGCGATCTTTCCCTTCGCCCGATCGCTCTGGTTTTTCGTTGTGCTCTTCGTCCTCTACGCGATTCCGTTCACGTTGTCCGAGGGGGCGGAACGCGCCTGGATCAGCGACATGGTGCCAGCCGAGGGACGCGGCAAGAGCTTCGGCATCTACTACCTCGCCAACGGGCTGTGCGTGCTCGCCGGCACGATCCTCTTCGGCGCGATCTATCAGCACATCGCGCCGCGCGCCGCGTTCTGGACCGGCGCGGGATTGGCGCTGGTGGCGGCAGCGGCAGTGATGATGGTACCGCGACGTGCGTCGCCTGCGCGTTCGTAGCGCCGGCGGCTCGCCGGCTGTACCGCTGCCGGCTCGGCGGCGGTTTACTAATGATGGTTAGAGTCGCCA
>DATAMS010000518.1:0-11390 GCA_036260495.1 Thermoanaerobaculia bacterium | reverse complement strand
GCAGGGCCGCCACCAACCCCACAATATCCTCCGGTAAACCGGCTGAGAATGTCATCTGCTTGTCCGTTCTCGGGTGAGGAATCACCAGAACTGCTGCGTGCAACGCTTGCCTTTGGAACGACGCGATCGCTTTCTGGAGCTTTTTGTCGGGGATGCCGCGCCATTGCGGTCCGGAGTAGACGGGGTCGCCGATGATGGGATGGCCGATCGACTTGAGGTGGACGCGGATCTGGTGCGTGCGGCCGGTGTGAAGGACGCAGCGCACGACCGAGGAGTGGCGCAGCGATTCGATCACGCCGTACTCTGTGACCGCGCGGCGGCCGCCGGCGACGATCGCCATTCGTTTTCGATTGTGCGGGTCGCGGGCGATCGGCGCTTCGATCATGCCCTGAGGCTCGCGCGGGGTTCCATAAACGATGGCGATGTACTCCTTCCGTACTCGCTCCGTTCCCCACGCGGCGCTCAACTTGCGATGCGCGGTGTCGTTTTTCGCGATCACCATCACACCGCTCGTGTCTTTGTCGAGGCGATGCACGATGCCGGGGCGAAGCTCGCCGCCGATGCCGCTGAGGTCGCGCACGTGAAAGAGCAACGCGTTCACCAGTGTCCCATCCGCATGTCCCGCGGATGGGTGCACGACAAGTCCCGCCGGCTTGTCGATGACCATCAGATACTCATCCTCGAAGATCACGGAAAGAGCCAGTTCCTGAGACGCCGCGGTGGCCGGCAAGAGAGGAGGGATATCGAGTACAGCAATCACCCCGGCCGCAACGCGGACGGAAGGCTTATTAGCCGCCTTTCCGTCGAGCGTTACATGGCCATTCTCGATGAGTCCGGCTAGGAAACTCCGGCTATGCTCGGGAAGGTGCGCCGCGAGAGCCCGGTCGAGTCGTTCCCCATCATCCTGATGCACGAACGTAACGTTCAACGGTTCCTCATCCCATGCTAGAATCGCATAGTTCTTTGGCGAAAGCCCGGATCGTCGGTTTGTGACGTTCTGAATCTTTGGTTCGTATCAAGTTTCTCATCGTGTCTTGTTGGCTGGCGAAGTCGGATAGAATGCGTACGCACTTTTCGATCGAGGCAGTCTGATTCCAAATACTCGTAGCAAAAGGGGAGAATATGTTGAAAGTGAAACAGTTGGGCGTGGCTGCAGCGATCGCGTTGTTCGCCGGTGCGGCGATGGCCAGCAACTTCCGCGCTGCGGACCAGGTCTACATCCCGGCAGCAGGTCACATCGTCGGTGGCAGTGCCACGTTCGTCTCGGACGTTTTCATTTCGAATCTCAGCGATGACTCGGTGGACGTCTCCGTGATCTACGCCACTGGGAACACAACGGCCAACGCCGTGCAGACACCATTTCCGAAAGTGTTGACACTTTCACCGAGGGAACGGCGCGAGTTGCCCGACTTCATGTTGAACACATTGCATCTCAGCAGCGCATTCGGACAGGTGATTTTCAACGGTTGCCTGAAGGATCAGGATTGCACGCCGAATCCGACGACCGGTCTGAACGCGAACTACCGGAACATCAGCGTCGAGAGCCGGATTTACTCGTTTACCAACGGTCTCAACCAGGCCACGGCGCCGACCAATGGTCAGCTCTTCTCGGGCATCCCCTGGTACAACTTCGTTTCGGAGAGCGCTTCGGCAGCGGGTCTCGACAAGGTCTTCATCACCGGCGTTCGTAACACCCCGACATTCCAAACCAACGTCGGCTTCGTGAACGCGTCGCAGTTCTCCACGACGACACTCACGGCGAAGCTTTTCCTCGGGTCTGCGCCTACGACGGTCGTCGCCACAGCGAGCTTCACACTGCCACCGCTCGGCTTCCAGCAGAGCACGGTGGGGGCAAGCAACCTCTTCGGCTCCCTCATTCCCAATGCCACGACCTCGACCAACTACTTCATCACCGTCGAGCAGGGTAATACGCAGAAAGTCGTTGGTGGCGCCAATGACGCCGACGCCAACGGCTGCCCGACCGGTTGCCCGGCGTTCTTTGCCTACGGATCGCAGCTCGATCGAGTGACGCAGGACGCGACGACGCTCGAGGCGCAGTACAATCTGCCTCTCACGAACAACGCCATCACCTGCATCTACGCACCCGATCTCAACACCTGCACGGGCAAGGTTGGCGGCGGCATCGGCGGCATTCACCGTGCCGCGAAGCATCAGTTGTAGGACTCATTTCACACGATTTTGAATCGACGGCCGCGCTTTCGGGCGCGGCCGTTTTTGTGTCTCGCGCGCCGGAATCGCACCGTTGTTCACGGTGTTGTGACGGCTCGCTGCAAAGTGGTATCATTCGTCAGCTTTCGAGCTTCAACCTATCGAAAGCGGCCGATCGGCCGCTTTTTTTGTTGTCAGGAGATATGAGCGGTTTACCCGAACGGGCTGAGCAGGAGATCGAGACCATCGTTTCGTCGGAAGGTCTCGAGCTGGTTCACATTGAGTACCGGAAGCAGGGCCACGGATTCCTGCTGCGGATCGACATCGATAAAGAGGGAGGCGTCACGGTCGAGGATTGCGAGCTCGTCTCGCACCAGGTCAGCGCGTTTCTCGACGTTGATGATGTCGTCCCCGCGGCGTACGAGCTCCAGGTCTCGTCTCCCGGTCTCGATCGTAAGTTTTACAAGCTGTCGGATTACCAGAAGTTCATCGGCCGCCTTGTCCGCGTCAGGACGTCGAAGGCGATACGAGGGCTTCATGTAATCGTCGGAAGATTGAAAGAATTCAACGGCGAGACGATCGTCGTCACGGATCCGGTAATGAAAAAGGATCCGGACTACATCGTCCCGCTTGCAGACATCAAAGAAACGCGGTTGGAAGTGGAAATCTAGGTTGCTGGGTTGCGAGGTTGCTCGGTTGCTGCTCAGCAACTCAGTAACCAGGCAACGCAGAAACTCTGTTGCAAGTAGCTGGGTTGCTTGGTTGCTGAATGACGCAGCAACTCAGGAACCGAGCAACCTAGCAACTCAGGGAGCAGAATGTTCGACGAGAACCTCAGTAAAAACATCAAGGCGCTGGCGTACGAGAAGTCGATCGACGTCGAGCGCGTGTTCAAGGCGCTCGAGGATGCCCTCGCCACCGCGGCGAGGAAGTATTACAAAACCCGCGAGCCGATGGAGACCGTCATCGACCGCGTCAGCGGCGGCATGACGATGTACGTCATCAAAGACGTGGTCATCGATGAGAACGAGATCGAAGATCCGCAGGCGCAGTGGACGCTCGAACAGGCTCAGAAGATCGAGCCCGAGGCCAGCGTCGGCGGCCGCATCCGCCTCAGCTACATCACCAAGGAAGTGGTCGACGTCGTCAAAGACTCGAACACGCAGATCCGCACGTACGAAGCGCAGAAGATCGATCCCGAGGTCGAGCAGGGCGACGAAGTCCACATCCCGCTGACGAAGGCCGCCGAAGATTTTGGCCGCATCGCCGCGCAGTCGGCGAAGCAGGTGCTCTACCAGAAGGTGCGCGAAGCGGAGCGCGAGAAGGTCTACAACGAATTCATCGGCAAAGCGGGCGAGCTCGAAAACGGTTACGTCAAACGCTTCGAGCGCGGCGACATGATCATCGATCTCAACGGCAAGACCGAGGGCATCATCCCGCGCTCGCAGCAATCGCGCGCCGAGCGCTACTCGCAGGGCGATCGCATCAAGGCCGTCATCGCCGAGGTGCACACGCAGCCGAAAGGCCCGCAAGTCGTGCTCTCGCGCACCGATCCGCGGCTGCTCATCAAGCTCTTCGAAATGGAAGTGCCGGAGATTTACGACGGCACCGTCGTCATCAAAGGTGCTGTCCGCGAGCCGGGCGAGCGCGCCAAGATCGCGGTCACCTCGCGCGAGCGCGACGTCGATCCGGTCGGCGCCTGCGTCGGCATGAAGGGATCGCGCGTGCAGTCGATCATCCGCGAGCTGCGCGGCGAGAAGATCGACATCATTCCCTGGAACGAAGACATCGTCATCTACGCGCAGAACTCGCTGGCACCGGCCAAGATCACGCGCGTTTCGGTGACGAGCGACGAACAGGCTCACCGTCCGCACCTCGACGTCATCGTCGACAACGATCAGCTTTCGCTCGCCATCGGCAAGCGCGGACTGAACGTGCGTCTCGCCGCGGAGCTGATCGGCGCGAAGATCGACATCAAGTCGGAAGAGGAAGTCAAAGGTGAGGTCGCCGATGCCCTCAGCGCGATGCTGCAGGAAGCGATGGCGGAGTCGCGTGCGGAGACGAACGTTCACGACATCGAAGAGATGCCGGAAGATTGGGCGAACACGCTCGAAGCAGCGGGCTACGACGATCTCGATTCCGTGATCAACGCGTCGGTCGAAGATCTCACCGCGATCGAAGGCGTCGACGAGGAAATGGCGCAGCAGATGATCGACATCGCGCGCAAGCACGAGCAGATCGACGAGACCGAGCCTGCGGGCGACGAAGAAGAACAAGAGTACCAGGCATCGGAAGAGGACGGCGAAGAGCAGGCCGGAGAACCGGAAGATGCCGAAACACCGCAGGAAGAGGCGCCTGTGGAGTAAAGAAAAGTTGCAGGTTGCAGGGTTGCTCAGTTGCTGAGCGAGCCGGCGGCTGAACCAACAACCACCGGCAACTCAGCAACCCAGTAGTCAGGAACCAGGAGATTCAATGGCGGCAGCAAAAATTCGAGTGAGCGACATCGCAAAGAAGATGGGCAAGTCCGAGAAGGACGTCATCTTCCAGTTGCAGTCGCTCGGCGCTGAGATCACTGACGCGAGTCAGGTCCTCGAGCCAGAGGTTGTTCAGGCGCTTATTACCGGCAAGAAACTGACGATGCGTACGCGCAACGTCATCATGCGCGAAGACAAGCCGCAGGTCGCCGCGAAGAAAGAAGCTGTCCGCCCGCCACGCGCCATCGTCAAACCGACGCCGCGCCCGAAGCGCGAGGTGCCGGCCGAAGAGCCGTCGCAAGTCGTCGCACCGCCGCCCACGGTGATCATCCCCGAGTTCGTCGAGGCTGTCGAAGCTGAAGAGCGCGCCGCGAAAGAAGCGCCGCCGCCAGCGGTGAAACCGCCACGCCCTGTCGCACCGCCGCCACCGCCTGCTCCCGAGCCAGCCGCGCCGCCGATGCCGATTGCCGCGGCCCCCGCGACACCGTCGCCGGCACCAGCGCCAACGCCCGCACATCCCGCGCATCCGGCGCCGCCTCCCGCCGCCGGACCTGGCCTGCGCTCCGGACCGACCGGTCCTCGCGCCCGCGCGCCGCAAGCTGCCCGTCCCAACTACGCCGGTCAGCAGCCGGTCGCACGTCCAAGCTATCCACCAAGCCCCGCGCGTCCTTCAGGTCCCGGCGCCCAGCGTCCCGGTGCTCCGATGGGAACGCGTCCCAGCGGTCCGGCTGGTTCGCGTCCGCCGATGGGAACACGTCCGTCCGGTCCCGGCGGTCCGCGTCCCGGTGGTCCGATGGGCGCTCGTCCGTCCGGTCCCGGCAGCTTCCGCCCGGGTGTCGGTCGCCCCGGCACTCCGCCCCCGCCGCCACCTCCCGGCACGCTGCCGGGCGGCGCAATGGGTCGCAGCAAAGCACGCCGTCCCGACGGCGGTGAAGACCTCACGCCGAAGAAGAAGACGACCGGCAAACGCGGCAAGAGCGAGCGTCCGGCCGAAGTCGACAACGAGCTATTTACGAAAGGTCCTTTCTCCGGAACGCAGATCATCAACGATGACCTCGGCCCGGACATCCCCATCCTCGATACCGACGAGGATGGAAAGCCGCGTGTCCCGTCCAATCGCCGCGACGTTCGCAAGCAACAGGCTCCGGTCTCCGGCAAGGTCCTGAATTTCAACAGACCGACCACGAAGATTCCGCTCAGCGAAGGCGCGACGGTCAAGGAACTGGCCGACAAACTCGGCATCAAAGCAAACGATCTGATGAAGCACCTTCTGATGAAGAAGGGGCTCATGCTCTCCATCAACCAGCCCCTCGGCGCCGATCTCGCTCTCGAGATCGCGAAGGAGCTCGGCATCGATGCCGAAGTCGTTTCCTTCGAAGAGGCAGTCGAGCTCGAGGCGATGGAGAAGACCGGCGCAACCGGCAGCGCGCCGCGCGGTCCGGTCATCACCGTCATGGGTCACGTCGACCACGGCAAGACCTCGCTGCTCGACGCCATCCGCGAGACGAACGTTGCGGGCGGCGAAGCAGGCGGCATCACGCAGCACATCGGCGCGTATCACGTCGAGAAGCGCGGCCGCAAGATCGTCTTCCTCGATACGCCGGGCCACGAAGCGTTCACGATGATGCGTGCCCGTGGTGCGAAGGTCACCGACATCGTCATCCTCGTCGTTGCCGCTGACGACGGCGTCATGCCTCAGACGAAGGAAGCGATCGATCACGCACGAGCCGCGAAGGTTCCGCTGATCGTCGCGATCAACAAAATCGATAAGCCGAACGCGAACGTCGACCGTGTCAAGCGCGAGCTCGCGGAGAACGGCGTGCAGGTCGAGTCGTGGGGCGGCGAGGTTGTTTCCGTCGAAGTCTCCGCCACGAAGAAGCAGGGGATCGATGAGCTTCTCGACATGATCCTTCTCACCGCCGATCTCCTCGATCTCAAGGCGTCGCCGGAGATGGGCGCGAAGGGCGTCGTGCTCGAAGCGAAGAAAGAAACGGGCCGCGGCATCGTCGCTACGGTTCTGATCCAGGACGGCACGCTGAAAATCGGTGATGCCTTCTTCTCCGGCGCAACGTCGGGCCGCGTCCGCGCGATGACCGACGAGCGTGGCAAGCGGATCACCGAGGCCGCGCCTGCGACGCCGGTGCAGCTGACTGGATTTGACGACGTACCGAACGCCGGCGATTCATTGCAGGTCGTCGACGAGCAGACGCAGGCTCGCATGATCGGCCAGATGCGCCAGGAAAAGGCGCGCGAGCTTTCGCAGGGCAAGACCTCGCGCATGTCGCTCGATCAGCTCTTCGCGCGCATGCAGTCGGGAACTGCCAAAGAGCTCAACCTCATTCTCAAGGCCGACGTGCAGGGCTCAGTCGAAGTTCTCGGCGACACGATGCGCAAGATGTCCACCTCCGAGGTGAAGGTCAACGTCATCCACGCCTCGGTCGGCGCGATCTCGACGAACGACGTGCTCCTCGCCTCCGCTTCCGACGCCATCGTCGTCGGCTTCAACGTTCGCCCCGAGCGCTCGGCAGGCGAGCTGGCGGAGAAGGAAGGCATCGACGTCCGCCTCTACACCGTCATCTACAACCTGGTCGATGAGATCCGGCTGGCCATGACCGGTCTGCTCGATCCGAAGTTCCAGGAAGTCTTCCAGGGCCGCGCCGAAGTGCGCTCCACGTTCAAGGTTCCGAAGGCGGGCATCATCGCCGGCTGCATGGTCACCGAGGGATTGATTCCGCGTGCCGCCAGCGTGCGCCTGCTGCGCGACAACCGCGTCATCCTCGAAGGGAAGATCAGTTCCTTGCGCCACTTCAAGAACGATGTCTCCGAGGTTCGTCAGGGCTTCGAGTGCGGCATCGGAATCGAGAGGTTCCAGGACATCAAAGTCGGCGACATCATCGAGGCCTTCAAGGTCGACCAGCTCGCAGCCGTCCTCGCGTAATCGGGAAAGCGGCGGCACATGCCGCCGTTATCCACGCCCATGTTCGTCGCCGTCGCTCTCTTCGAATTGCACATCGAGTACGCCCAGTCGCTGAAGGAAAAGCGAATGGTCGTGCGCAGCCTCCGCGCAAAACTGCGCGACCGGTTCGAGATCTCCGCGGCCGAGGTGGCCCTTCAGGATGTGCACCAACGAGCCCGCATGGCCATCTCGTTTGTCACCGGAGAGCGAATGCTTGCCGAGGGTTTGCTCGAGAAAATCCAAACCTTCATCGAATCAAACACCGACGCGACGCTCGCCGGCTGGACGAGCGAGCTTCTCGATTTCGACGAAGAAGCGGGGCTGTGATTCGCGCGGGTGTCGCTGATCGGGAGTCGGGAGTCGGAGCAACAGCTTCAACTCCGACCCCCGACCCCCGACTCCCAACTTCCAAGGCCTACGGGCGAGTTATCCCGCCGATCGTGATGTGCAGTTCCACCGCGTCGCTCAACACACCCGGCACCGCGCCCCATCGCGAACCTAGCACTCCGTAGTCGCGGCGATTGATCGTGAACGTCGTCTCGAATCCTGCCATCCTGCCAATGCTCGGGATCTCGTGCGTGCCGAGCGACGTAACGGGGAAGCGGACGCGCCGGGTCGTGCCGTGGATTGTCAGATTGCCGGTGACGAAGTTGCGGTCGACGGCGGTGCTGTGAAACTCGATCGTCGGATACCGCGCGGCGTTGAGGAAGTCCTCGCCGGTCACGGTCTGATCGCGTCCCTCGTTCTTCGTGTCGAGACTGGCCGCCTTCGCCACGACATCGATCCGCGATGCCTCGGGATGTGCCGGATCGTAAACGAGCGTGCCGTTGAAATCGCGGAAGATGCCTTCTTCCTTGAGCACGCCCCACTTCACGATTGAGAAGCGAAGGCTCGTGTAGACCGGTTTGACGTAGTAGCGCGTCGGTTCGGCGCAGGCCGGCAACGCCAGCAGCATGATTAGGAAAAACGCCGCTCGCCTCATTTCGCACCTACCCGAAAGTCGCGCGTGCAGTGCAACACGCCGGCAGCATCGCGCTCGAGTGGCCGGATCGTAGCGAAGGTTCCGCCAACGCCATCTTTCCCGATCATCGCCGGCGTCAGATTGGGATCGCCTGCGAACTCGAGGATCGCCCATTCGTCGCTCTTTCCGTCGCGAAGATGAATGTGCATGTGCGCCGGCGCGCCGCCGCCCGGATATCCGCCGGGCTTGATCGTCTCGATGCGAAAGCTGCCGTCAGGCGCGGTGATCAGCCGGCCCCAGAGCCGCGCCGCCACTGCCGGATTCGGTCCCCGCGTCCCCTCGGCCAGATAGATTCCGTGCGCATCGGTATGGTGCACTTCGATGACCACGCCGCCGCGTGGCTTTCCATCGCGTCCGAACACGTGGCCCGTAACGACGAGCCGTTGCCCCGGTTCCTGCGGAGCGGCAATTCGTACGTACGACGGACTTGCCTCGGCGCGCGTGCAGCCAGCGAGCAACGATGCAGAAAGAATCGCCAAAAGGTGCAGCGGGATGAGAATTCGCGTCATGATGAAGTTCTCCTTTTGGCGAGAGGACGCGATCACGATGATGAGCGTTAACGCGTTAACACCTCGGGCGCCGCGCGCGTCCTACAGGCGCTGATGTCTGCCCGCACCGACGCCGAGCTCGTTCTCGCCGCACAGGCAGGTGACGTCGCATCCTTCGAGGATCTCTACGTGAAATACGCGCCTGTCGTGCATTCGATTCTCCTCGGGCGGCTTCCCGCCGCCGACGCCGATGACGTCACGCAGAACGTGTTCATGTCGGCGCTCACGAAACTCAATTCGCTTCGTGAGCCCGCCGCGTTCGCAGGCTGGATCGCGCGAACCGCGCGCAACGCGGCGGAAGATCATCGGCGCAAATGGTCGGAGACGATCGAGATCGACGACAAGTACGCGACGCGTCCGACGCAGAGCGATGACGCCGAAGCGGCGCATGCGCTCGATGCGATCCGCGCGCTTCCCGACGCATACCGCGAGACGCTGGTGCTCCGCCTTGTCGAGGGAATGTCAGGCTCCGAGATCGCGGCGCGAACGGGTTTGACGCCGGGCTCCGTGCGCGTGAATCTGCATCGCGGCATGCAGCTCCTCCGCGATGCCCTCGGCGGGAGTGCCTCATGAACGACGACTACCTGTGGGACGCCAGCAATGAGCCGGGCAGCGCGGATGCCGATATCCGCCAGCTCGAGACCCTGCTCGCGCGTTATCGAAACGTCGCGCCGATGCCCGACTTTCGCCGCGTCGCCATGATGCGCCCGCGGCGACGCTGGCCGCTGGCGGTCGCCGCCGCAGCGATCATCGCGATCGTCATCGGTTCGATGTTTCTGCTTCGTCCGCGGCCGAGCGAATGGAAAGCCACGGCCATCGCCGGCATGGCCTCGCTGCCGGATCGTCCGCTCCGCGTCGGCGATGTTCTGCGCACCGATTCCAATGCGCGCATCCGCCTGGAATCGCGGAGCGTCGGCGTCATCGACGTCGACGGCACATCGACCATTCGCCTGATTGAGAGCCGCAAGGGCCGTCAACGCATCGCGCTCGACGCCGGCGTGATCCACGCCAGGACAATGTCGCCACCTGGAGTCTTCGTCGTCGATACGCCCCAGGCACGCGCCATCGACCTCGGATGCGAATACGTCCTCGCCATCGCCCCCGGCGGCAGCGGCGAGCTGCGCGTGACCTCGGGATGGGTCGACCTAAGCGACGGCTTGTGGCAATCGCTCGTGCCGCAGGGCGCCTCGGCCTCGATCAGCACGGACGGAAAAATCAGCGTCCCGGTCTTCGACGATGCCGATCCGCGTCTTCGCATCGCCGCCCGCGACTTCGAGCACGCGCACGATCTCACCACGATCCTTGCGCTTGCCCGCAAGCGCGACGCATTCACGCTGCTGAATCTCTTCCGCCTCGCCACGCCCGATGAAGCCACGCGTCTCTACGATCGACTCAACGAGCTCGTGCCCGCGCCGCTCCCGGTTCGCCGCGAGGCAGTCCGCAACTGGACGCCCGCGGCCACCGAGTTGTGGTGGCGCCCCGTGCTCGCCGCAAGCGGGATTCATGAGCTCAAGAAGAAGAAAGGCATGCTCGACGGGCTCTGAGTTGCTATCCTCGCCGCCTGATGCGCAAAACCCGCAGAACCTCCCGCGTGGGCGAGTCCGTTCGTGACGCGCTCGTCGAAGTCTTCCGATTCGAGCTGACCGATCTTCCGCTCGGACTCATCTCCATCACCGGCGTCGAAGTCAGTCCCGATCTTCACTTCGCCCGCGTCTACCTCAGCGGCTTGAACGAAAAGGAAACGAAGGACATGGTCGCCGAGCTCCATCAGCGGCGAGGCTTCATCCGCTCGCAACTCGGCAAACGGATCCGCCTCCGCTCGACGCCCGAGCTCGATTTCAAGTTCGACGAGACAACCATGCGTGCCGGCCGCATCGAAGACCTGCTCAGCGACATCAACAAGGAACCGAAGAGCGACGACGAGAAATCGTGAGTCCGCTCACGATTTGACGAACACCATCTTCCGGTAGTGCGCCAGCTCGGCGATCGACTCCTCGATGTCCGCCAGCGCGCGATGCACTTCCTGTTTCTTCGGACATTTGTACTTGTCGCCATACCACTCGTTCACGAGCACCTTGATCGTGCTGACATCGACCGTGCGGTAATGCAGAAACGCATCGAGCCGCGGCATGTACTTGGCGATGAACCGCTTGTCCTGCCCGATCGAGTTCCCGCACAACGGCGCGGTCCGCAAATAGCAATACTTCTTGATGAACGTCAGC
>DATAMS010000507.1:0-8382 GCA_036260495.1 Thermoanaerobaculia bacterium | reverse complement strand
GTGTGGGGAGTGGGAGATGAAAGGCAGCGGAACGCTGGCGTCCTCGCCGGCTGGCCCGCGGGCGTCCTCGCCTGCGATCGTGCGGGAGTCGATGGTCGAGAGTCGTGCATTGGAGCTGTTCGTCGCTGCATTGCCATCGATCGCAATCGCGCACTCGGGTAACGGATCGCGGGCATGAAGCGCTGGCTGTCGTGAATCGCAGCCCATTCCGTCCGCGGTCTCATCTCCGACTCCCCACACCCGACCCCCCACTCCCGCGTCGAAGACCCCCGACTCCCGACCCGCGACCCCCGCCAAATACTCCGCCACCAACTCGATCGGCTTCTGCGTCGCCGACAAACCCAATCGCAGCAAGGGCGCAACCGCCACCTTCTGCAATCGTTCCAGCGTGATCGCCAAATGCGCGCCGCGGCGCGTGCCGATCACGGCGTGGATCTCATCGACGATGACCGTTCGCGCCGTGCGCAGCATTTCCCGGCTTCGCTCGGCGGTGAGCAGCAGGTAGAGCGACTCCGGTGTCGTGACGAGGATGTGCGGCGGCTTCCGCAGCATCGCCGCGCGCTCGGACGATGTCGTATCGCCGGTGCGTACCGCCGCCGTGATGCGCGGCGCGTCCAATCCCATCTCTTCGGCGATCTGACGGATCCCGCGCCGCGGCTCGGCCAGGTTCTTATGGATGTCCGCGCTCAACGCCTTTAACGGCGAGATGTAAACGACGCGCACTTCATCGGGCAGTGGCTGGCTCAATCCTTCGACGAACAGATCGTCGAGCGCATTGAAAAACGCCGCCAGCGTTTTGCCCGACCCGGTAGGCGCCGCGATGAGCGTGTGCCGCCTATCGCGAATGGCGTCCCAGCCGCGTGTCTGGACCATTGTTGGATTGCCGAGTGTTTGCGTGAACCAGCGTTGAAGGACGGGATGGAATCGATCGAGTGACATGGGGGAGGGGAAAGATTATCGCGAAATCCGGCCGCCGGGCCGGCGGCGGAACAGCCGGCGGGCCGCCGGCGCTACGGCCCTCAGGGTGGTGTAGGTTGTACGCATGAAAGCGATACGCGTTGCTGAGACTGGCGGTCCTGAAGTTCTTCAATACGTAGATGCCGATGTGCCGGAGCCGGGGGCAGGCGAGGTGCTGGTTCGCATCGAGGCGATCGGCGTCAATTTCATCGATGTCTATCACCGGACTGGCCTCTACAAGATGCCGTTGCCTTTTACGCCGGGGTCGGAGGCGGCGGGGATTGTGGAGCGCGTCGGTGACGGCGTTGACATCGTCAAGAAGGGCGATCATGTGGCGTATGCGATGGTGCGCGGCTCGTATGCGGACTACGCGATTGCGCCGGCGAACTTGCTCGTGCACCTGCCGGACTCGATCGATTCAAAGACGGCTGCGGCGGCGATGCTGCAGGGGATGACGGCGCATTACCTGGCGACGAGCGTTCATCCGATTGCGGCGGGGGAGTCGGTGTTGATCCAGGCGGCGGCGGGTGGCGTGGGCGCGCTGCTGGTGCAGATCGCGAAGATGCTGGGAGCGCGCGTGTTTGGCACGGCGTCGGGGAAGCATCTGCACATCGCCGCGGAAGCGGGATGCGATGTCGTCATCGATTACACGAAGGATGATTTTGAAGCGATCGTGATGGCGGAGACGGACGGCAAGGGATGCAACGCCGTCTACGATTCGGTCGGGAAGACGACGTTCGACAAGAGCCTGAATTGCTGCGGTCTGCGTGCGACGCTCGGGCTGTTCGGACAATCGAGCGGCGTCGTGCCGCCGTTCGATCCGGGCCGTCTGGCGAAGAACGGTGTGTTTCTGACGCGACCCACTCTCGGCCACTACATTCATACGCGGGAAGAGTTGCTCGACCGTGCGCGCGAGTTGTTCGAGTGGATCGGCTCGGGACGTCTGAAGCTGCGCATCGATCGGGAAGTGCCGCTGCGCGACGCGGCGGATGCGCATCGTGCGCTCGAAGCGCGGGAGACGACGGGAAAGGTGCTGCTGATTCCGTAGGCGCTGCTATTCCTCACGTGATTCAAAGCGGCAGCTGGCGCTGCCGCAGTCCAAAGCGCTTCGCGCGAAAGTAGCGATGGCTCCATTGGTTTCGTGGCGAAGCCACTTTGGAGTGCGGTGGCGGCAGCCACCGCTTTGTCTCACGTTTCGCGCGAAAATGAGACTCATCGCTTCAACATCGCCAGCTCGCGCTTGCCCATCGCCGAAAACTTTTCCGCCTTCGCGGCGTCGCCTTGCTGCGCGTACAGCTTGCTGACGATTCCGTAGAACGAGCCGATGTCGCGATGCTCTTCGCGGTTGGTGGGATCGCGTTGGATCAGTTGCGTGTGGATGGCGTTGGCGGCATCGATCGCGGCCGCGGTCTCGGGCCAGCGCTGGAGGTGGGCGTTGGCGCGGGCGAGTTGCGTGTAGGCGAAGGCGAGATCGTGTTGCGCTTCGATGTTGTCGGCGTCCGCGGCGGCCAGCTCGCGAAGGACGGCGACCGCGCGCGTCGTTCCGGCCAAGGCTCCGGCTCCGTCGCCGATCGAATTCTGGAGCGTCGCGGTCATCACGAGCTGGTCGGCGAGATTGCGCTTGGCGACGGCGTCATGCGGATCGAGCGCGGCCCGTTCGATCAATGCTTCTTCCGCGGCGCGATGATGTTGCAGCGCGCGCGTCGGATCGTGCTCGAAGGCACCCGTGAAGTAGGCGCCGAGTCGCTGATGAACGCGGCCGGTCTCGGTCAGAAGGTCTTTCCGATTGGCGGCGTTCGATCGTACGTCGCCGAGGATGCGCGCCGCGTTTTCGTAAGCTGGGCGTACCTTCTTCTGATCGATGACGCCTTGATAACGTGAGTCGGCGATGGCCACCCACGTGCGTGCCAGCGCGAGATCGCCGGTGGCGCCGCGATTGGGAATCGATTCGCGAATCCTGCGCGCCGTTTCGTGGTGCGCCAGCGCACCGCGCCAGTGCAGCGCGCGCTGCTCGATCCAGCCGGTGCGGTCGTGCAGATCGGCGATCAGCGTGAGTGCCGCGGGGTCGCCCGGCTGGCGCGCGCGCACATCCTCGACGATCGTCAGGGCTTTGCGATAACTGACCAGCGCGCTGGCGGTGTCGCCGAGGTTGGCGCTGTACGGCATGCCCTGAACATCGCCGACGCGCTCGTACGCGCCCGCGAGCTCCATCTCCAGCGGGATGTTGCGCGCCGACTCCGACGCGAGCGCGTCGAGATAGCCGAGCGCGTGGCGAACGAGGAGGTGGCGTGCCGCGGTTGAGCCGGGGAGCTTGGCGATGGCGTCGTGAAGATCGAAAACGACGGCGTGCGCGAGCGAACGCACCTGCTCGAACCGCCGCTCGGCGATGCGCTTCTGCTGCACGACGGCGAGAAACGCGACGATGGCGACGACGACCGCGATCGCCGCCGCGGCGACGAACAGCTTGTTGCGCCGCACGAACTTGGCGGCCCGGTAACTGACCGACGCGCCGCGCGCGGCAACAGGATGGCCATCGAGATGGCGGCGAACGTCGTCCGACAATTTATCGACCGAGGCGTAGCGGCGTTCCGGATCGGGATCGAGAGCGACGAGGAGGATGCGATCGAGATCGCCGCGCAGCGCACGCAGACCGGAAACGCTGCTCGCGCGCGGCGGCTCGGTTTCGGACGTGCGTTGCTTCCCCGCGAACGCGCGAACTCCGGTGAGCAGCTCGAAAAGAAGCAGGCCGAGGGAGTAGACGTCGGTCGCCGTCGTGACGAGCTTTCCGGTGAGCTGCTCGGGACTGGCGTACTCCGGCGTCATCGGTCCAGTCCGCGTTTGCGTGCTCTGCGCCGAGGTGAGCTTGGCGATGCCGAAGTCGAGGAGCTTGGGGATGCCGTCCGCGGTGACGAGCACATTCGCCGGCTTGATGTCGCGATGAATGACGAGACAGCGGTGCGCGTACTGCACCGCATCGCACAACTGGAGAAAGAGCCGCAGGCGCGATTCGATCGAGAGCGCGTGCTCGCGGCAATACGCATCGATCGGCGTTCCTTCGACGTACTCCATGACGAGGTAGGGCACGCCGCCGGACGTCGTGCCGCCGTCGAGCAGCCGCGCGATGTTGGGATGCTCGAGCGCGGCGAGGATCTGCCGCTCCTGCCGGAACCGCTGCAACATCGCATCGCTCCCCGCTCCCCGGCGCACCAATTTGATGGCCACGCGCTGCTCGAACTCGTCGTCCTCGCGCGCGGCCAGAAGCACGGTGCCCATGCCGCCGAATCCGAGTTGGCGGACGACGCGGTAAGGGCCGATGCGCACGCGATCCCACTTGTCATCAGCGGTATCGACAAGCTCCCAGACCGAATGTTCGAGAAACCCGCCGGCCTCCTCATGTTGCCCGAGCAGCCTCTCCACCTCGGCGCGCAAAACCGGGTCGGTTTCGTTGTCGAGCAAGGCGCGGCGTTCGTCCGCCGGCAATTCGATCAGCGTATGAAAGAGCGTTCGGACGCGCTCCCAAAAACTTGTGTCGGTCGGAACGGCGCTCGGATCGGCAGTCATGAAGCGCTCATCGCGCCTCGCAACCAGGCGCGCGCCATCGTCCACTCGCGGCTCACCGTGGCCGCCGAGATGCCCATCGCCGACGCAGTTTCGTCGAGCGTCAGGCCACCATAGAAACGGAGCTCGACGATGCGCGCCTGATCGGGAAAGATCGCCGCAAGACGATCGAGTGCGACATCGAGCGCAACGATGTCGAAGTCCTGCTCGTTGCACACATCGACCGCGAAGTCGATCGCCAGCGGCGCCTTTCCGCCGCCCCGTTTGTCGCTCCCGCGCCGCCGCGCATGATCGACGAGGATACGGCGCATGACAGTGGCAGCGACGGCGAAGAAGTGGATGCGGTCGCGAAACGCCACCTGACGCTGATCCGCAAATCGAACGTACAACTCATGCACGAGCGCTGTCGGCTGCAGCGTGTGCCCTTCACGCTCACGCCCGAAATGACGCTCGGCGATGGCATGAAGCGGATCGTAGACAAGCCGCATGAGCCGGTCCCGCGCCTCCGGCTCGCCGGCATTCCATTCCTGCAAGAGCTGGGTAACTTCCGACATGGGGAGGCTTCATTGTAGCCCGGCGGGAGTCGCTGTTCGGGGTTCGGGAGTCGGCGTCTCTCTGCCTGGAGAACCGAAATGTTGAATGTTGATTGTTGCGTGTTGGATGTTGAATGAGTCGTCCTGCGGCGGCGACGTATTCAACATCCATCAATCAGTTCGAGGTCGAGGGGTCGAGTTGAATCAGGTCTGCACATTGGCCGGCATTCAACAACACTCAACACGCAACACTCAACATTGAACATTCCGGGTTTTCGATCACCTCCCGCTGCCCAGAATTGCCTGCTCCGACACCCGACTTCCGAAAATCGACACCCCCGTGAGGGAGTTTCCCCCCCGTTTGCGCGACCTATCAACAGAGGAGCTTCCATCCCAATGATCGTCCGCCGCGCTCTGCTCGTGTTGTGTCTCGGATTTCTCCCGCTCTCCGCCTTTGCCGTGGTTGGTGCCGATGTCGGAATCACCGCGACCGACTCGCCTGATCCGGTCGCGCCCGACGGCAACATTACGTACACCGTCCACGTGACGAATGCGGGCCCGAGCACGGCGACGACCGCGCACATGAATCTCGTGAACAACGGCTCGATGTTGTTTCAGTCGATCGTCGTTCCGGCAGGTTGGAACTGTGGCTCGATTCCGGTGGGGTTTGGCGGGTCGTTCACCTGCACGGCGGCAACGCTGGCTTCGGGATCGAACGACACCTTCACGATCGTGATGAATGCACCGCTGTCAACGCAAGGCGTGAGCGATCACACCATCTCCCAGCTCTTCGGCGTCAACGCAACGGAAGCGGATCCGAACAGCGGCAACAACAATGTCACGGTCACGACCTCGTACGTGGCGCCGCACGTCGATGTGGCCGTCAACGCCACCGACTCTCCCGATCCGGTTGCGCCAGACGGCAACATCACGTACACCGTCAACGTCCTCAACAACGGCCCCGACCCGGCCAGCACTGTAAATTTCAGCGTGATCCTCAACAACACGCTGCTCTGGCAGTCGATGGTGGTGCCCGCCGGATGGAGCTGTCCCTCGCTGGCAGTCGGATACGGCGCGTCGTTCACATGCACCGCGACGAACGTCGCCGCGCCGTCGACATCGACGTTCACGATCGTGCTCAAGGCTGGCGTAGCGCAGTTCGGCGTCAACAACCAGACCATCAATGAGCTCTTCAGCGTCAGCAGCCCGTGGTTCGATCCGAATAACGCCAACAACGCGGTGACGGTCTCGACGTCGTACGTGGCGCCGCACGCCGACATCCAGATCACCGGCACCGACTCGCCCGATCCCGTCGCGCCCGACGGCAACATTACGTACACGGTCACGGTCACGAACGCGGGACCGGATGCGACGACGAACGCGGGGATGAGCGTCAATCTCAACAACACACTGACGTATCAGTCGATCACGATCCCGGCCGGCTGGACGTGCCCGTCGCTCGTCGTCGGACAAGGATCGGGTTTCACCTGCCACGCTGCGACACTGGGAACCCCGACCACCTCGGTCTTCACAGTCGTCCTCAAAGCGGGGCTGGCGCAGATCGGGCCGAACAACCAGACGCTCAATCAACTCTTCACCGCCAGCAGCGATTGGGCTGATCCGAACAACGGCAACAACGCCGTGACCGTGACGACGTCGTATGTGACGCCGCATGCGGACATCCAGATCACCGCGACCGATTCGCCCGATCCGGTGGCGCCTGACGGCAACATCACCTACACGGTCACCGTGACGAACGCCGGGCCGGATGCGACGACTAACACCGGCATGAGCGTGCTGTTGAACAACACGCTCCTCTATCAATCGATCACGATTCCTGCCGGCTGGACGTGCCCTGCGCTGGTCGTCGGACAAGGCGCCGGCTTCACCTGCCACGCCGCCACGCTCGGCACGCCGACCACCTCGGTATTCACCGTCGTGCTCAAAGCCGCGCAGAGTCAGCTCGGGATCAGCACGCAGACGCTCCATCAGCTCTTCACCGCGTCGAGCGATTGGCCCGATCCGAACAACGCCAACAACGCCGTCACGGTCGACACGCTCTACCAGACGCCGAGCGTCGATGTCAGCGTCACCGCCAGCGATGCGCCCGATCCGGTGAGCCCCGACGGCAACATCACCTACACGATCGCCGTCACCAACTCCGGCCCCGACACCGGCACGAACGTCAATCTCAACATCCCGCTGAACAACACGCTGCTGTTCCAGTCGATCACGACGCCTGCCGGATGGAACTGCGTGACGCCGCCGGTCAATGGCGGAACGTCCTTCACCTGCACGGCGGCGACGATGGCCGCGCCGAGCACCGCCAACTTCACGCTCGTGCTGAAAGCGGCGCTCTCGCAGTTCGGTAACTCCAACCAGACGATCAATCAGACCTTCGTCGTGAGCACGCCCGCGGCCGATCCGAACAACGCCAACAACACCGTGATCGTTTCGACCTCCTACGTCGTCCCGACCGCGAACCTCGCCGTGACTAACAGCGACGCGCCCGATCCGGTCAACTCCGGCGCGACGATCACCTACACGCAGACGCTGACCAACAACGGGCCCGACGCCGCCGCGAACGCGAAGATCGTCGAGAGCATCGGATCGGGCGCGACGTTCCAGTCGGTCGTCGCACCGGCCGGTTTCAGTTGCACGACACCCGCGGCCGGCGGAACCGGCACCGTCACCTGCACGATCGCGTCGCTGGCCAACGGCGGCAGCGCATCGTTCACGATCGTCGTAAACGTCACCGCGGTCTCCGGCGTGATCACGAACACGGTGTCGGGCAGCAGTGACGCGTTCGATAACGTGCCGGCTAACAACAGCGCCGTGGCGACAACGACCGTCACCCCGCCGCCCAGCGCCGACCTCGGCATCACGAAGTCGACACCGACGACGACCGCGGCGCCCGGCGCGGCAGTGACGTACACGATCGTCGTCACCAATCACGGTCCCGATGCCGCGACCTCGGTCACCATGACCGACACGCTGCCGGCAACGCTGAAATTCGCGTCGATCACCACTCCCGCCGGTTTCAGTTGCACGACTCCCGCAATCGGCGCGACGGGCACGATCAACTGCACTTCTGCCTCGCTCGCAAACGGTGCCTCGGCCACTTTCACGCTCGGCGTGACTTCGGCCTCGAACGCCAGCGGATCGATCGGGAACACGGCCTCAGTCTCCGGCACGCCAACCGATCCGTCATCCGCTAACAATGGCGCAACCGCCACCTACATCTCCGGATCCGCCGACCTCGGACTCGGCGGCACATCCACGCGCAACGGCGGAACGGTCTCCTACGTCTTCACCGTGACCAACAGCGGCCCTG